>NZ_JAATJW010000009.1 GCF_011800755.1 Listeria valentina | reverse complement strand
ATATTATCTTTCTCTTTCAAGACATCAATATTATAAAATTTGCTACAAATATTTCCACATTCGTACCCTGTGGCAAGATCGTTATTTTTGCGAGACCTATCACTTATTAAATCAATATTTTCAATGGTAAAATCCTTATTAGAATTAATCATTATAAGATTCTCTTTCCAAAAATCAGTAACGCTTTTAATTTTTGCCTTCGCTTCTTTTTTATAAGTCTCTTTGTAATTAGTCCAGCCTTGGTTTAATGATAAATACACTCCTTTATAATCACTTGTAAATAAATAAACCACATAAAAGCCTTTTTGAGCACTTGTACATATCTCATCGTCGAATACAGCAATCCACGGAATCTTCGCCCATCTTCCCTGCCCAACAGAAGCTGTAACTCTGTAGTTATCTCCAATTCCTCTGATTGATAATATATTTCTTGCATTTTTCCTAAATTTATTTGCTAATTCATTGTTTTTAAAAGGTTGATTACTCATCTCTTTTTCATAATTTCGAGAAATATCCCCAAATAAATCGACAAAATTCAAATTTATTTCCCCCTCTAATAGTTAATAGTACAGACTATGCTCACTTATGATAAGGCTCCCCGCGCATGATCCGAAACGCGCGGTACACTTGCTCGAGCAGCACGAGGCGCATCAGCTGGTGAGGCAGCGTCATCCGGCCGAATGAAATTTTCTCGTCCGCGCGCGCTAGAACCGCATCGCTTAGGCCAAGGGAACCTCCGATCACGAAAGCGATTTTGCTTTTTCCGTAAGTCATCAGCCCGTCGATTCCTGCCGCAAATTGCTCGCTCGACTTTTCTTTTCCGTCAATCGCAAGCGCCACCACATGCGTGTCCGCCGAAATTTTCCCGAGAATCCGCTCGCCCTCGCGCTCCTTCACCTGGACCATCTCCGCTTCGCTCAAAACCTCAGGTGCCTTTTCATCAGGAACTTCTTCCACGGCTACCTTCGCGTACGAGCCAAGGCGCTTTAGGTATTCTGCGGTCCCTTGGACTAAATACTTTTCCTTTAATTTTCCTACACAAATGATTTGAATTCGCATCTTTACACTCCCAAAATTCCTGTTTCCCTTATCATACACTAATTTGCCATAAAAATGGATACCATAACCCATAAATTCGTATCAAAAATGGCTTTTCAGGGTAAAAATACCCAAATTACCAAATAAATGAGTACACTCTCGTTTTCCACATCGTTTTGCCACTTACCCACAGTATTTATCCACAAAAATTATGCACATATCCACAACCCCATCCATATTTAGTGCAAGAAAACTTGTTCTCCCCCATATCTATTTTCATCCAAATTCTTTATCCACAACTTATCCACAAGCAAATCCAGCTCTTCCACATCTTCTTCAAATCCCTACATAAAGCCATTTTTAACTTGCTTTTATTTTCTTCTCAAAGTCCAATCCTAATAAAATTGTGGATAAAAGCTACTTTTCAACTAGACCATTCACAATAGGGATGAAGGACCTATTAAATCCTGTGATTCTGCCTTAAAAGTCCATAATCCCTCGTATTATTCACTATATTTTTCAGTATTTTCACTTTCTCACAGCTTACGCACATCTTATCCACAAATTTCATCCACATATCCACAGCTCCAATCTATATTTTGGGCCCGAATATGCGTTCCCAGCAAGATAAGCGCCCATCCATTTTCACTATCCACATCTTATCCACAACTCACTTTTCTTTTTCCACAAAAAAAGCAGCTCCTCTTTTCGAGGCGCTGCTTTCCATTTTTATTGTTGAACAGTTTTTGCTTCTTCAAGTTTTAGTGAAGTCGATTTCTCTTTTCCATCCCGGTAATACTTGATTTTTACTGTATCACCGATTTTCAGATTCGAATTATAAAGGACTTTCCGCAATTCAACCGTATTCGTAATCTTTTGACCGTTAATATCCACGATTACATCATATTGTTTAAGTCCTGCTTTCGATGCAGCAGAATTAGAAGTGACTTGTTGGACCATTGCCCCGTAATTGATGTTGCTTGGCAATTTAAGCACACTGGATTGTTGTTGTTCAGGAATCGTATCCACATCACGAAGCGTAACGCCAAGTGCTGGTCTTTGTACTTCTCCTTTTTCTTCCAGTTGAGTAATGATTGGTTCCACAGAATTACTTGGAAGTGCAAAGCCAATCCCTTCCACATTTTCCGTTGAAATCTTCATCGAGTTAATGCCAATGACTTGTCCTTCAAGATTGATGAGCGCTCCCC
Source organism: Listeria valentina (assembly GCF_011800755.1). Taxonomy (GTDB): domain Bacteria; phylum Bacillota; class Bacilli; order Lactobacillales; family Listeriaceae; genus Listeria; species Listeria valentina. Next base: position 60,590 of record NZ_JAATJW010000009.1, on the reverse strand, counting down.
CACTGTTTCCTGGGTTGATTGCTGCATCGGTTTGAATAACTTCAGCTTCCCAATCTTCTTGTCCATCACCATTGATATCAACAGGCACTGCTCGGTTTAATCCCGAAACGATTCCTTGCGTAACAGAACCAGAAAACTCTGTTCCAAGCGGGCTACCAATCGCAATGACCGTTTCACCAACCGTTAAAGCATCAGAATCGCCAAACTTCGCAACGCTTGTCACATTTTTATCCGAAATTTCAAGAACAGCAAGATCATTCCATTCATCTGTCCCAATCAATTTAGCCGTTGATTTTTTACCATTTGAAAAAGTTACTTCCAATTTGTCCGCGCCGTCAACCACGTGATTATTCGTTACGACATACGCTTTGCCATTGGCTTTCTTGTAAATCACGCCGGAGCCAGACGAAGCTTCTTGCTCAGAAGATGAATCTGAACCACTTGAATTTCCATTGCTACCGTCGCTACTTCCACCGCTTCCAAAACCGCCAAGACCACTTTCAAGCGAGTTAGATGAAGCTTGATAATTCAAGACACTAACCACTGCATCTTGAACCTTGCTGACAGCTTTTGTAATGTCCGTTGAATTTTTATAAGAGACTTTTTCAACCGTGTTGCTTTTCGTTGAGCTCGTGTTTCCTAATGAACCCGATGAGGAATTGGAGTCATCCTGATTTAAGCCTGATACCGCGAAGAAAATGATGACCGCGCCAACAATAACACCTAAAAGCCCAGTTAAAAAATATCCTAAAAGTGCTTTACCGCGTGGCTTTTTAGGTGGCTCGTTACCGTCGCCGCTTCCTCCGCCCGAACGTGTTGGTGGGATTGGGGGAATAGGAGGAGTTCCACTTTCACCACTTGAATGAGCCTCGTTTGCGCTGCTTCGCTCAGCATTTTGATAAGAGGCGCTCGCTGTTTCAGATGCCGCTTGGCGATTTTGTTCAGCTTCCGCGGAGCGCTCCGCTTCAGGGGAAACAAATTCAGACCGGCTTTCCTGGCTAGGTGTCGCTTCCTCTTCCGGTGAATTCCCATTTACAGGTTCTTGCGGGTGGTTCATATTTTCAAATTCTCTTTTCTCTTCTTCCAAAGCAATTCATTCCTTCCTGCACAGATTCAACTCTTGATAATTCTATCCTACATGACAAATATGAAAAATTCATGAAATTAATTTTAAAAAATAACATGAAAATCCTTTTATTTAAAAAAGAGGCGACCAGAAGTCGCCACTTTTTTAAATTGTGAAAAGTTCTGTTGGTTGTTCCGGATCTGTATCAAATAAATCTAGAGTTTCACCAACAATAATGCCTTCTTGCTTCAGCGTTTGTGAAACACTCATCCGCGCAAGGTCTTTCATATTATTATCTTTACTTAAATGACCCAAATAAATTCGTTTCGTCCGGTCACCAATCACTTCACTCATCGCAATTCCCGCATCTTCATTCGAAACGTGACCTTCATCCCCGAGAATTCGGCGCTTGACGTTCCAAGGATAGCGCCCCATCCGGAGCATTTCCACATCGTGATTACTTTCAAACAAGTACGCATCAGCATTTGCAATGTGACCCTTCATTCGGTCACTCACATAGCCCGTATCCGTAATCATGACAAACTTCTTATTCCCATTATGGAATATGTAAAACATCGGCTCGATAGCATCATGAGAAACGCCGAATGATTCCACTTGTAAACTGCCAAAATCCTTGACCGTTTCCATTCCAAATTCAAATTTTTGCTCTAATGCCACTTCGCCAATCATACCGTTCATCGCATTCCAAGTTTTCTGATTCGCATAAATCGGCAATTTATATTTCCGCGCCAAAACGCCAAGACCCTTAATGTGATCCGAATGCTCATGCGTAATCAAAATCGCATCCAGATCCTCAATCGAGCGCCCAATCTGGCTAAGCAAGCCTTCCATTTTTTTCCCGCTTAAACCACAGTCAATCAGAATCTTCTGATCCACCGTTTCAACCAAGGTTGCATTCCCTGTACTGCCGCTCGCAAGTATACTAAACCGAATTTGCTCGGTTTCTTTTTCTGTTAAAATTTGGCTTTTCATCATGTTTCTTTTACCCCCCGAGCACATTTCCTATCTGTTTCCTATTTTAACCTTAATAAAGCAAAAAGAAAACCAAAATTAATTGTACTTCTAAGAAAAACCGCTTTCTATATCCAGAAAAGCGGCTTTTCGAAAAGTTTTATTTGATTCTTTATTGCTGCTGTTTAGTTTCATCCAAATTAATGACTTGTTCATCTTTTGCATTGACAAGAAAATAGCTCGTCGCGCCTTTATGTTCCACTTCAAAACACCAAACCGGGAAATATACATCCCCACTTGAAAGTTGAACGGTCGTGTAGTAGCCGAATACGACTTGCGTAATCTTGCTGTCTGTTTTCAAATCACCGTGCTGGTAAACAGCTTCGAGCGCATCCATTGACGAAAGCAAGTTTTTCTTTTCTTGCAAATCATCTTGCTTCCCAAGAACCGTTTGCCGGTAAGCGACGACTTCATTATCATTATTCAACTTGAAAATGAGTTGTCCTGCCGTATCAAATAGTACCATATCATCTTTGATCACTTGATTATAAATCAATTCTTGCTTTTCTTCATCATATTTCCAAAACTGATAAGAACTGCCTTTATAGACATCATCTTTCAGAAACTTCTTAAATTCTTCACTTTCTTTTTTGCCATCTGTTTTCACAGGATTTTGAAGTGTCGAAACGATTTCAGTGGAATTATTCGCAAGCGTAATCGTTTGATTTTTTAAATTTGAAACGTCTTTTTCATTGATTGTCACTTTATCCGCCGTGAAAACCTCCCCATAAACTTCCTTTGAAGAAAGCTCTGGGTAACTAATATTATCTGTTTTCAGGTGATCTTGTAACGTATCGTTTCCAAGCTTATCGGGATCATTTGTTGCTTGCTTATTCAAAAACATCACACCAAGAAAGATATCAAGCAACAGGAAAGCGATGATAAAAATGATCTCTGTTTTTCTCCAATCCATTTTTAATCACTCTCCTTCATGTCAGCCTCAAGCCATTTCCCGCGATATTTATAAATCCATGTTGGTTTTAGTTCAACAATTCGCTTCAAGCCCTTATCTTCTGACCAGTTCATTTTATAGCCAAGCGTGATCATCTGTAACCCATCCGTTTCGATATTCTCATTCCGCAATTTTTCAAAAACGTCATAAGAAGAAGGAAGCGTCACATTCGTACTTTCTCGTGGAATCGTGTAATCTAGCTTGAAAAAGGGACGACTATATTTATAAACCGCTTCTTGTCCTTCCGTTACCGCCATCTCTGACATCCCGCTATCGCTTAGAACTTGAAGGTTATCGACAAACATGCTAAATTTCGTACTGCCACTTGCCAAGTTGTAGCCAGTAAAGTAATATTCGTCCGTCCAACCTGAATGTTCATTGATAAAGTTAAAACTATCTTGAATCATATTGGCCCGCCGCATTTCACTTTGCGTAGCTGGGTTTGCATTTTCTTGCGCGGGATTAATGTATTCAAGCACCTTGTTATCAGTATCTAGCACAATTTTACTAGAACCATCTGTATACGAGTTATCTTCATTCTTAACAGAACTCGCATCTGGGAAAAGCGCTTTTGTAAACAAACTAATATCCATCGTATCAATAATATATTTTTTGCTCTTTAGTGTCGTTGCTTTTTTTGAAAGAAACAAGGCATGATTACTAGTACTAACTTCTTCCACCTTGCCAAGCTCATCTTGTTCATTAGCATTGTCCACTAAATTCCGTATGATTGTAATATCTTTTTGCGGCAACGAACTTTGATAGATCGTGTCTTCACGGTCATTTGTAAAGTACACCGTATAAAGTCCTGCTTCGGTTGTATTTGTGTCAAATACAATGCGATTAAATGAAGCGGCTTCTAAATCCTTTCCAGTAAGCTCATAAATCTGCGAGAAAATCGAAAATGGAATGTTATTTGGATAAACCAGTTCAACTGTCCCATTTTGATGGATTAACCGATCATATTCCTGACTGCTTTTTTTACCAGAAGAAACAATTTCAGAAAACGTAAACGCCCGGCCTTGAGTTGCCAATTGATTTACAAATTCCTCAGTATTCGTTTGGTAATGCAAACCGCCTTGGTTGATTTGAGCAAGAATCGGTTTAAAGACCTGAGAAGCCGTTTTTTGCTTATCAATAGCCGTGTTTTTAACTTCCTTCACATCAATCGACTCGTAATTAGGTTGTGCTTTCCAAATTAGATAGCTTAAGACGACACTTAAGACGACTAAAATCGTTAGAAGCAAGCCTCTTACATAAGAAAATTTCCTCATTCCCAATCATCCTCCGGCAGCTCGCTATATGGCAGGGTGAATTTCACAGTGGTTCCTTTGTTGCGATTGCTTTCCGCCCAAATATCGCCACCATGCGCCCGGATTACTTCTCGAGCAATCGCAAGACCAAGCCCTGTTCCTCCCATTTCTCTTGAGCGCGCTTTATCTACACGGAAAAAGCGGTCAAATACTTTATCCAAGTCTTCTTTTGGAATTCCAAGCCCTTCATCACTAATCGCAACTTCAATATGACTAGCAAATTTTTTCAAGAAAAAGGAAATCTGTCCACCATCTGGTGAATACTTATTGGCGTTTGAAATAATATTATCGAGCACTTGCATAATTTTATCTTCATCAATCTCAATAATAACAGGCTCTTTTGAAATAAATCGTTTAAATTTAATCGAATCTTTTTTCATCATTTCAAAGCGGTCAATAATATGGTTAAAGAAATCCGTGAAGTTCACGAAGCTTTTGTCCAGCTGTTCACGCCCACCGTCCATTCTTGAAAGTTTTAATAAATCATTAACGAGTCGAATCATTCGTTCCGTCTCATTTTGTGTCACTTCCAAAAATTTCGGCGCGAGTTCAGGATCTTGCCAAGCCCCATCACTTAAAGCTTCTAAGTAACTATGCATGCTCGTAAGCGGCGTCCTTAGTTCGTGCGAGACATTCGATACAAAATCGCGGCGTTCCTGATCGACTTTTTCTTGCTCAGTAATATCGTGTAAAACTGCGATAACCCCGTTCACGAAACCTGTTTCCCGCTGAATGACGGAAAAGTTCACACGTAAAATATACCGTTCGTCGACCGTACTCCGGTCTAGTGTGATCGTCGCTTCTTGTCCCATCAAATCTTCAAATTGATAGCTATCTCCAATATCAAGCACATCAATGATCGCTTCACCATTGGCACTTTCATGAGGCACACGCAGCATTTTTTCTGCTGGCGAATTGATTAGAATAACCTTCCCGCGGCGATCTGTCGCAATAACACCATCCGTCATATAGGATAGCACAGAAGATAGCTTTCTTCGCTCTCCTTCTGTCATTGCTTGCGCTTCCTGAACCTTTCTTGTAAGCGAGTTGAAGCTTTCCGCAAGCTGGCCGATTTCATCTAGCCCATAAACCTTTACTTTACGGCTATAGTTCCCACGCGCCATCGCATAAGCTTGCCGTTTCATATCAATTAGTGGCTTGGTGATCGTTCGAGATAGTAAAATCCCAAGCACCGCCGTAATCGCCATCGCAATCAAAGTCCCGGTTATAAAAATACTTGTAATCGAGTTGACTTGCGTATAAACAGACTCAATATCCGCGACAAGGTAAATAACACCGATCACACTATCTTTATTTTTAATCGGCAAAACATTGACCCAAACGCGTTTATTCCCGTCTGACTCATCCATATAAATTTTATCTTCCGAAGAACTGAGTGAAAGAGCTCGTTTAATCAGTGGTGTGGTTGATTTTTGGCCAACAATCCCTTGATTATCCATATCCGAAGTTCCAAGAATTTTCCCCTTGTCATCAACGATTCGAACTTCATCTAAACTACCATTATTTCGCGCAAAATCAACTAGCAATTCGCGAATATCCGTTTGCAGTTGCGCACTATTATCGCTATTCTTTAAAATCTCTTCACGAACATTGTAATCTAGCAGTTTTGTACTGCTCTTGATTGAATCTTGGAAGTTCTTTTCGAGCTGTCCTTCAAGTTCGCGAACAAAGTATGCACCGATAACCTGCATGGCTACAAGAATAAGCAAGAGATAAATCATTACCAGGCGAAACTGAACCGACTGGAAAAACTTTTTTATTTTCTGCATAAAAGCTTCTACTCCTGTTCGGGATGAAATCTAGATTTCACATGTATTTTCCTTCTAGCATAAGCACCTAAAATCCGCTAAATCCTTATTTTTATAACTAAGTATAGCATACTTTTCCAAACGAAAGAAACCAACAAAAAAACGGGCAAGAAAGCCTGTTCCACGTGTCTTTTAAACGCACAAAAAGGAAGACTGCTTTAATCAGTCCTCCCTTCGATTTCCTTCATTGGAAGCGTCCATTATTCCTGTTCCGGGTTGCGCAAATAGTAGCCAACGCCGCGTCTTGTCACAAGCCAAGCTGGATGGCTCGGATTATCCTCGATTTTCTCACGTAAACGTCGCACAGTGACATCGACCGTCCGCACGTCCCCAAAATAATCATAGCCCCATACAGTTTGCAATAAATGTTCGCGCGTCATGACTTGACCCATATGTTTTGCCAAATAATGCAAGAGTTCGAATTCACGGTGCGTTAGCTCGATTGTTTCTCCACGCTTCGACGCCACATACGCATCCGGATGAATCACAAGTGAACCAATTTCAAGCTCGCTATTTTCATTCTCTTCCGCCGCTTGCGAACTAATTTTACTATGACGACGCAAATTCGCTTTAACCCGTGCAATCAGCTCCCGATTACTAAATGGTTTCGTCACATAATCATCCGCACCTAATTCAAGCCCAAGTACCTTATCAATCTCAGAATCCTTTGCCGTTACCATGATGATTGGCATGTCGTATTTTTTACGCACCTCGCGGCAAACTTCAATGCCATCTCTACCAGGCAACATAATATCTAATAAAATCAAATCCGGCTGTACCTCTTCGACAAGCTCGAGCGCTTCATCTCCGTCATAAGCACAGTAAACATCGAATCCTTCTTTATTTAAATTAAATTTAACAATATCTGCAATTGGTTTCTCGTCATCTACAACTAATACTTTTTTCTCTGACATGTTACACAGTCCTCCTAAAAATGGATTTCATAAAGTATCTCTTATCAAACGGTGTTCCTCAACTCACCTTCATTTCAGTCGAGGCTCTAAAACTATTTTAGAATCACCTGTACCCATTATAACACAAGCCATAAATTTTCTGAATTATTACAGCGCAACCGAAATGAAATGCTACAAAAAGAGGACGTCAATCCAGTGGATTGACGTCCTCTTTTTTACGGTTCCGACGGGATTTGAACCCGCGATCTCCTGCGTGACAGGCAGGCATGTTAACCCCTACACCACGGAACCTTTCAGCACCTTAAAACAGGCACCTACTAATTAAACCACATTTCCGAAATCGCGTCAATAACTTTTTATGAAATTTTCTTCTGCTTTTTGGAAAACTGCTAGTTGTCCAATTCGATCCACCGCTTCTTCAAGCCGCGCCTCACTCACAAGTAAACCGATCCGCACGTAGCCCTCGCCAAACGTCCCGAAGCCACTTCCATCCGCCACTGCAACCCCAGCCGCATCAAGCAAGTATTGAGCAAAGCTGCTGCTCGTATAACCCGCTGGAACTTTCATCCAAGCGAAAAAGGAACCCGCCGGCGCTGAGCCTTGCCATCCAATTTTCGCAGCCGCACTGAGGAAGGCATCTCGGCGTTTCCGGTAGCGATCGTTTTGGACTTGCACCGCTTCTTGGGAATCTAAAAGTGCCGCGCAAGCCGCATCTTGAATGGCAGGAAACAAACTCACGTAAAGGTGGTCTTGAAGCAAATTAATTGCCTCAATCATCTCGCGGTTTCCTGCCGCAAAACCGACGCGCCATCCGGCCATATTATACGTTTTCGAAAGCGTGTAAAGTTCGATCCCAACGTCTTTCGCTCCCTCACTCGCTAGAAAATTAATCGGCTTCTCCGCTTCGAATCCAATCGCCCCATATGCAAAATCGTGCACGACGCCGATCTCATTTTCCTTTGCAAACTGAATCGTTTCTGCAAAAAATTCTTTCGTTGCCGCGCTCCCTGTTGGATTGTTGGGGTAATTTAAAAACATTAACTTCGCTTGTTCCCGTGTTTCCGCCGTGATTTCACGATAATCCGGCAAAAACTGGTTTGCTTCGCGGAGCGGCATCGTCTCAAATTGTGCATCTGCAAGCGAAATTCCCGATAAATAATCTGGATAGCCCGGATCTGGCAGAAGCATCAAATCACCTTCATCCAAAAAGCAAAGCGGCAGTTCAACAAGTCCCGCCTTCGAGCCAAATAAAATCGCAATTTCCGTTTCTGGGTCAAGCGTCACCTCGTATTCTCTTTGGTAAAAATCCGCAGCCGCTCGCTTGAATTCTGGCTTACCGCGAAACAACGAATACTTGTGATTTTGCGGGTCTTCCGCAGCACGAGCAAGTGCCTTTACAATGTGATCTGGCGTAGGTTGATCGGGATTCCCTTGCCCCAAATTGATCACATCCACGCCTTCCTTGATTTTTTGATTCACATCCTGCACGAGCTTGGAAAAAAATTGTTCTGGTAAATTTTGAAGTCGTTTCGCTGGTTTCATTTTCATCCCCACTTTCAGTTTGATAAACATGATAAAGTTTTCTGCTAATTTTGTCTAGTCTGGTTATAAAAAATTTTAAAAACCATTGACAAAATATTTCAATCTCGGTATACTGTTCAGCAACAGGTTTTATTAAAACTGAATTCTCTTATCAAGAGCGGCTGAGGGACTGGCCCTGCGACGCCCGGCAACCTAACTTTTTAAAAAAGTGAAGGTGCTAATTCCAGCAAACTGACGTGACGTTAGTTTGAGAGATAAGAGAAGCGAATCCACTTTTGCATTCACTTCTCTAATCTTTTAGAGAAGTCTTTTTTATGGCCTAAAATACCCATTTAGGAGGAAAATACAATGAAAAAGTGGACAAAAAGAAGTTTAACAGGAATTTTAGCGGGAGTTGCTCTCTTTTCACTCGCGGCTTGTGGCGGCGAGAAGGAGGAAGTGCGTTTAACTGATAAAGTCACGCTAGGTGTAACCGGCGGACCCCATCAGCAAATCGCTGAGGAAGCTAAAAAACTCGCTAAAAAAGAAGATATACATATTGAAATCAAAACATTTGATGACTACAACACGCCGAATACGGCTTTAAACGATGGGGATTTGGATGCGAATAATTATCAAACTATTCCCTTTTTAGAAACGCAGAAAAAAGACAAAGGCTATAAGCTTTCGATTGCTTTTAAGACGGTTGCCTTTCCGATGGGGATTTATTCAGACGGATTAAAATCGCTGAAGGACCTCAAAAAAGGCGATAAAATTGCCGTTCCGAATGATCCTTCAAACGAATACCGGGCGCTCAAGTTATTTGAAGATGCTGGCGTTTTGAAACTCAAGAAAGGCGTGGAAGAGAAGGCTACTAAAAATGATTTAGCTGAAAATCCGCTTGATCTTGAAATCGTTGAACTCGAAGCTTCGCAGATTCCTGCCCAGTTAAAAGAAGTAAAAGCGGCAGCGATCAACACAAACTTCGCGATGGGTGCGGGCTTAACAATCAACGACGATTCGATTTATCATGAGCCAACGAAAAACAATCCTTATCCCAATGTTTTCGTCGTCCGCACAGACAATAAAAATGATGATGCCGTGAAAAAACTGGAAAAAATCTATCATTCCAAAGAAATGAAGGATTTTATTGCTAAAGAATTTAACGGTTCTGTCGTTCCGGCGTTTTAAGGGGGAATTCGAATGATTGAATTAACGAACGTATCGAAAAACTTCAAACTCGGCGACACGACTGTTGAAGCAGTTAAAGAGGTTTCACTTCGCGTCGAACAAGGTGAAATTTATGGCGTTGTTGGCTATAGTGGCGCTGGGAAAAGCACGCTTGTCCGCTGCATCAATTTCCTTGAAAAACCAACTGCTGGCACCGTGAAAATCGCGGGGCAAGACTTGGCGAATTTGAATGCAAAAGCGCTTCGAGAAGCGCGCCGTAAAATTGGAATGATTTTTCAAGGTTACAACCTTTTAAAAACAGCGACTGTTTATGAAAATGTAGCAATTCCGCTGAAACTTGAAGGCTTAGAAAGCAAACTCATTCACGAACGCGTGGAAAAATATTTAGAAATTGTTGGGCTAACAGATAAAAAAGAACATTATCCTGCTCAACTTTCCGGGGGACAAAAACAACGCGTTGCCATCGCTAGAGCGCTCGCACACGAACCGGAGATTCTTTTGAGCGATGAAGCAACGAGCGCCTTGGATCCTGAAACGACGGATTCAATTTTAAAACTCTTGCTTGAAATCAATAAAACACTCGGCATCACAATTTTTCTCATTACCCACGAACTCGAAGTGATCGAACGAATTTGTGATCGCGTCGCTGTGATGGAGCAAGGAAGAATCGTTGAAGCTGGTTCTGTCTTAGATATTTTCACAAATCCGAAAAAGGAAACCACAAAACGTTTCGTTGGTTCAGAAGCGAGCTTCGAGATTCCGCCTGAACTGCTTGAGCACTATAAGCAAACTGGAAAGCTCGTCTCACTGTATTTCGTTGGGCAAAGCGCGGATGAGCCCGCCCTTGCACTCGTATCTCGTCATTTTGACGTTTTGCCGAGCATTCTTGCAGGCGGCATTGAAAACTTAAAAAATGATACCCTTGGAAAGCTACTCGTTCACTTAAAAGGCGAAGAAGAAGCTTATAACAATGCGATTCAATTTTTAATTGAAAAAGGCGTTACTGTTCGGGAGGTGGCTTCCTGATGGCAAACTTTTTTTCTGAATGGGGTGAAACTCTTTGGACAGGGTTTCTCGAAACACTAGAAATGACTGCGATCACACTTGTGATCGCGATTGTGATTGGGCTGCCGCTTGGGATTCTACTCATTTTAATGCGTTCTGGCGGACAAGCGGAGAACAAAGTCGTTTATACGCTACTCAATTGGGTGATTAACATCTTGCGTTCCCTGCCGTTTATCATTTTACTTTTTTTGATTCTGCCATTTACAAAACTCGTCGTTGGCACTACAATTGGCGTTAAGGGTGTTATTTTGCCACTGGTATTTTTCACAGCGCCGTATATTGCGCGACTAATGGAATCTGCTTTACTTGAAGTGGATCGCGGTGTGATTGAAGCTTACCAGGCGATGGGGATTTCGACCACCAAAATCATTTGGCACGTCATTATTCGTGAAGCTCGATCAGGAATTATTCTTGGAATGACGATTGCGACGATCGGTTTGATTGGCGCGACGGCGATGGCAGGACTTGTTGGAGCTGGCGGACTTGGAACGATTGCTTATCAATACGGGTTCCAGCGTTTCGAACCAACCGTGATGTACGCGACCATTGTGATTTTGATTATTATGGTGCAACTCCTGCAATCCTTTGGCAATGTATTAGCACGACGTTTAAAAAAAGATTAGCCTACAAACTGGGGGAATTCATTACATGTGGAAAATTGCACTTTGCCAAATTGATATCGAGTTCGGGGAGCCTGAGGCGAATTTCAAGAAGGTTCGGCGAGCGCTTGCTGAGGCAGCAGAAAAGGGAGCAACAGTTGCCGTCTTACCAGAAATGTGGAACACCGGGTACGCCTTAACCGAACTTGGCAGCCTTGCCGACAGCCACGGCGAACGTACGAAACGATTTTTATCTGAAATTGCGGCCGAACATTTGCTAAACATCGTTGGCGGTTCCGTTTCCGTGAAAAACGATGGCAAATTCGCGAACGTCATGTACGCTTTCGATGCGCACGGCGACTTTCTTTCGAGCTACAAAAAGGTGCATCTTTTCCAATTGATGGACGAACACCTTTTTCTCGAGGCAGGAAACGACACGAATTTGTTTTTACTAAACGATGCCAAAGTGGCTGGTTTCATTTGCTACGACTTACGCTTTCCAGAATGGTTCCGCGCACATACCACGCGCGGCGCCGAAGTTCTCTTCATTGCAGCCGAATGGCCAAGCGAACGCATCCATGACTGGGAGAAGCTAGCTGTGGCGCGTGCCATTGAAAATCAAGCATTTGTAGTGGCAGTAAACCGTGTCGGAAAGGATCCAAAAAATGAATTTGGCGGACATTCGCTCGTTGTGGATCCAAGTGGTAAAATTTTGCTTCAAGCAGATGGGTCCGAAGGCAATTTCTACACAACAATTGACCTCAGTGAAATAAAAAAAGTCCGCGGCCGCATTCCCGTTTTCGAGGATAGACGTCCGGAACTTTATTAAGAAAAATGTGGATACCGCAAGAACCCCGCCGATTCGTGAATCGGCGGGGTTCTTCTTTAACTTCAAAGGGATTCTTTTTTCAAGAAAAGATGATAAGTTTGATAGCCATCTGACTTGTAAGTTCCAAACTTCATTGGGAGAAGTGCGAAAATGATTCCCAACCAAGTAACCAAAAAAGAGGTGTCCTAACTCATGAATAAAAGTTGTTGCAAATAAAACGGTAACACCACCGATACCCATAAAAAAATCAAAGCTTACCAATTCCATCTCTAAACGCCTCCTCCAAGCTATATCTGTTTTTTTATTTTGAATAGATCATTTCTTTAACTTCTAGGCTTCTTATTCTCATCAAAATAACTATAAAATTGAGATTTATCCCCGTAATTAGCTTTGTACAAGCCGTTCAAACCAGCTTTCTGACCGATAATCCCAAGTTCTGCAATCAAACTATTTTCATCTTCCGGAAAATAAAGGCGCCCTTTGAGACCAACACTATAGATATAATTAACCAATCGCTGAACATAAGCTTCGGGGTTATTTACAGTATCAATTTTCAGATATACTTGATATAAAACATCCAATATATCTAATAGCTCATTACTGGGATCAGACCGGTTTGATAATTTGTTATATAAATCATGAATAAGCTCTTTACTTTTTGTTATGTCACTCATATGTAATCACTAACACTTTCTGTTTCTATTTCACCTACTAATGAGACTACAATCATCGTTCATACTACTGGTAATAACTTCTTCATCCTCTCCATTATTTTCTGTTTATTCTAACATATCAGAGTATAGGCTTCTCCGCTTTCTAGTATTCTTCAATGAACAATATTTTCTGACGGTAATACAAATATCATATGAAACTTCTTAAAATTCATCATTTATTACAAAAAATCGACATTTCATTACATTTTTGGTTTCGTCTTAATTTTTTATGATATAATACCTTAATTTAATAAAGGAGTTGAAGAAAAATGAAGAAAAGCCAACTAAGAAAATTTTTCACACCTGTCATGATAGCAACACTTGTTTTAACACCTCTCACTCCCTCAATGACTGCGTATGCTAACAAACAAAACACAACTGCTTCCAAAAGCCAACTCTCGTTTATCAGTATCCAACAGGAAGTAGAGCAAGGGCGTACCACTAAAACTTATTCTGTATCTGATAGTCAAGCCGTGCAACGCCTGAGAAATAATGGACAAAATGTTCCCCCAGATCTATTGAGAGCTTCAATGTTAAGAAAAAACGGTGTATCTAAAATTGTTAAAAAGAAAGGATATACCTATGTTTATCTTAGTGCCTCATTAGCTAAAGCAATAGGGAACGGTGGATTAGGTGCAGCCGCGATTTTAACAATTTTTAGTGGAGGAATCGCGATGCCTTTAGCTTTATCTGTTGTTTCCGCAATCTGGAGTATAAGTTCAGGTTATATGAACAATGGCATTTGGTTGAAATTTAAAGGATTTAGATTAGTAGGAAAAGGCAAACAATAAGGATGAAGTGATTTTATGCATATTCAAAAATGGCAATTAATTCTAATCATTGTTATCGTGATGGCCACTCTACTGTCCATCTTTGGTAGTTTAACTCAATCCATTATCATGACACAAATCGGGATTTTTAGTTTGGTTATCGCGTCTCTTATTTTGCTAGTTATTGCTTTTAAAAAGAAAAAATAATTTCGTTAAAAAGTGCTGACAAATCAAAACAGCGCTTTTTATTTGCCAAAAAAACCGATTTTTCTCTCTAGCAAAGAGGAAAATCGGTTTTCTGAAACTTTCTATTCTAGATATAGTACAACTTCTCCAGCTTTAAGTGTTTGTTTTACATCAATAATCCGCTGGTTGCTTGAACCTCGAAATGCCAAGTTTGGATCAAATAGCGACTGCTCAAATCTGCCGTCAACAAGTACATCAATCAGCGATAGCAACTCCAATTTGTCTTCTGTTTCTTGTAGCATTTCCTCGAACGTGTAGCCCGTCCAAGACCAAATATCTTTCGAATTGCCATAGACTTCCCGGAGTTTCTTGACGACTATAAGACAAGTCTCTGTGTTTAAAAATGGTTCGCCGCCTAGAAGCGTGAGTCCTTGCACGCTTTCGTGGCCAACGTCCGCAACGATTTTGGCAAGTAGCTCGTCTGTGAAAGGTTCGCCGTACTTGAAGGACTGCGCCGCTTTATTGTAACAACCTTCACAGTGGAACGGGCAGCCAGACACATACAAACTGCAACGCACGCCTTCCCCGTCCACAAAATTAAATGGCTTGTAATCGGCAATATAACCGCAACTCAAGCGACTCGATTGCCATTCTTTTGGAGCTGGATTATTCATCTCGAAGCTCCATGTGCTTCACGCGTTTCGAAATTTCAACATGACGACCGTGAACCATCGGACGCTTCATTGGGTTGCCTAGATAGCCACAAGTTCGTTTTACGACATCGGCTTTTTCTGGATCGGTGTTGCCGCAATGTGGGCACTTGAATCCTTCTTCTGTCGGCGAAAACTCTCCTTCAAATCCACATTCGTAACACTTGTCAATCGGAGTATTCGTGCCGAGATAGGCTACCCGGTCGTACGCATAGTCCCACACAGCTTCAAGCGCCTTTGTGTTGTGCATGAGCTTCGGATACTCGCAGTAATGGATGAAACCGCCTGAACAGTATTCTGGATACTCTTTTTCAAAGTCGATTTTTTCGAACGGTGTAATTTTCTTTCGAACATCGTAGTGGAAAGAATTTTGATAGTATTCTTTGTCCGTAATGTCCTTCACAATGCCGAATTTCTCTTTATCCAGCCGATTAAATCGGTCAGTCAAACTCTCGCTCGGGGTCGAATACACACTAAACCAATAGCCATACTCCTCTTTCCAGCTATCCGCGTATTTTTTAAGAGCTTTAACAATATCAAGAGTGAAGGTTTTGGCTTCAACATTTTGCTCCCATTCGCCGCCATAGAAAACTGTCGCCGCTTCATACAGGCCAATGTATCCAATTGAAATCGTAGAACGGTTGTGGTTAAACAGTTGGTCGACGCTTTCCCCGTCTTCAAGACGCTTGCCAAATGCCCCATATTTGTAAAGGATCGGCGCATTTTCCGGCTGCGCTTCACGAACGCGATTCAAACGGAATAATAGCGCATCTTTCACGGTCTTCATTCTTTCGTGGAAAATTTCCCAGAACTTGGCTTGATCTCCTCGGCTTTGTAAAGCAATCCGCGGTACGTTTAACGTTACGACGCCTAAATTGTTCCTGCCAGCATTTACATTCTCGCCTGTTTCCTCGTCTTTCCACGCAGGTAAAAACGAGCGGCATCCCATCGGCACTTTAAAATCTCCCGTTAACCGAGTGAGTGTATCATAGCTCAGCACATCCGGATACATCCGTTTCGCTGAACAAGCAAGCGCTAATTGTTTAATATCGTAGTTTGGATCCTGTTTTTCTAAATTCGTGCCCCGTTTTAGTGAGAATACTAGTTTTGGAAAAATCGCCGTATGCTTATCTTTTCCTACCCCGCCAATTCGTACATTCAAGATCGCTTTTTGGATTTCACGCGCAAACCAATCCTCGCCAAGTCCGAATCCAAGTGTCACGAAAGGCGTTTGACCGTTGCTCGTATAAAGCGTGTTGATTTCATATTCCAAGCTTTGCATCGCATCATAAATATCTTTTTTCGTTCGGCTTTCCGCGTATTCCTGTTGTTTCTCTGGGACAACCCAATCCGCTGCTTCCTTTTCATGCTTCGCATAGTTCAATTTGGCATAATCCGAAAGAATTTCGTCAATTCGGTCGACCGAGCAACCGCCATATTGTGAACTTGCCACATTTGCAATAATTTGAGCGATTTGAGCCGTTGCCGTTTGAATTGATTTCGGACTTTCCACATTGGCATTCCCAATTGTAAAGCCATTTTGAAGCATTCCACGGATATCAATCAAACAACAATTTGTCATCGCGTGATACGGGCTATAATCAAGATCGTGAAAGTGAATATCCCCTTTTAAGTGAGCATTCGCAACGTGTTTTGGGAGCATATATTTTAACGCATAACTTTTCGCTACGGCACCTGCAGTGAGATCTCGCTGCGTATTGAAAACCGTTGCGTCTTTATTAGCATTTTCGTTTACGACCGCTTCGTCTTTTTCAAGCAGTTTTTGCACACTTTTCGTCATATCCGTCAAATTCGCACGTTTCGCGTCACGATCATGACGGTATTCTATGTAACTTCTCGCGACACTTGGATAGCTCGATTTCATCAAAACATTTTCTACCGTTTCTTGAATCGTATCAATCGTCAGTTCCGCTTCACTTGGTAAACTATTCACAATTGAAACGATCACATTCTCCAAAAAGATATCGTCCTCTACTTGAATGCTTTTCATCGATGCTTCAACAGCATTGCGGATTTTAATCAAATCAAAGGTTACTTTCCGACCGTCTCGCTTCACAACCTGTTGATCCGTTATTTGTTCGCTATACATGATCACTCCCCCATTTTCTATATATGGTATCTGCTTAATTAATATAGCACAATATATCGTTAAATGAAAAGTGATAGTGTGCACATTCACAAAATTAGGTCTTTCGTTCCTAAAAACAAATTTAAAAAAAGCTTCTTTTGTCCCTTGCATCAAAAATTGCAAGAACAAATTAAAAAAAGCTGACCTTCCATTAAAAAATGGAAAAATCAGCTTTTCACGCGTCTTTACTTTTCAAATGGAAATTCAATACCCCAATCTGCCCGCACTTTTGTCATGATTTCAACAACATCTTCCGTCAATTCACTAAGCGGATTTTCACCGTTTGCGATATTTTTTTCCATATCACGAATTTCATATTGCAGTGCCGAAGCGGTATCTCCAGCGGTAATTTCTTCCGACTCCCCATTTGTATAAGTCAACATTGCCCGGTCCGCACGAGGAAAATCGTCTACCGTCAAAAAGCCATTTTCATAAGCCACAATCCCACGTTTTGGCATTTTTGCCCGGAAAGTCAAGCTGATAGTCGCCATTTCATCCTGCGCATTTCGCAGTAAAATACCGGATTGTTCATCCACACCCGTTTCATATTTCTTCGCCGTCGAAAGCACTTCAGTAGGCTTCTCACTCAAGAAATAGCGCGCAAACGAGAGCGCATAAGTCCCAATATCAAGCAGCGCGCCGCCCGCAAGATCCATGCTGAAAAAGCGATTACTTGGATCATTCGGTTTCGCACTCCCAAAGGAAACTTGAATCATTTTTAAAGCACCAAGCTTCTTTTCGACCGCTATTTCCTTGAGTTTCGCGTAAAGCGGCATGTGGAAAATCGTCATCGCTTCCATAACCACAACCTTTTTCTCGCGAGAAACTTGGAGAACCGCCTCGAGTTCACGGGAACTCACCGTAATCGCCTTCTCGACCAAGATATGCTTGCCATTTTGTACCACCTTCATCATATATTCATAATGATTCGAATGCGGCGTTGAGATATAAACCGCATCAATATTCTCATCCGCAAAAAGTGCATCAAAGTCATCATAAACAAGCCCAATGCCATATTCCTTGGCAAATGCCTCGCCTTTTTCTTTATTTCTCGCCCCAACCGCATAAACCGAGCGACCTTCTTTTGTCATTGCATCCGCAAATTGGTGAGCGATTCCGCCCGGTCCAACAATAGCCCAATTCAAATTACTCATAAGTGACACCCTTTCCTCTTGCCTTCTATGGTATTTATTATATGTTTTCCTGAAACTGATGTCAAAAAGTATATACTTTTCTTATCATTCGAATTCGCTTCCAAACAATGCTATAGTAAAGGTAAAAATCGAAGATGGGGGTTCAGTATGTCATTAAAACTTGTCATTTTAGGCGTTTTAGATCAACACAATGTGCATCCATATGACATCAAACGCTTTTTAAAACGTTACAAATGGGATTATCTCTTCCAAATCAGTGATGCCAAGATCTATTATGCTTTCGAATCGCTTGAAAAAGGCGGGTTTGTGGAAGTTTCCGAAGTGGTTGAAAACGAAAAAACACCAACCAAAACGATTTATCAAATTACGGAAGCTGGGCGGGCACAAATCGAAAAAGAATTAGAAAAAGTTCTCAAAAAAGATGTTCATTCGTTCAAATTGATTTACCCAGCGCTACTCTTTTTCAATTATGCTGAAAAAGAACATCTACTCCAGCTGTTAGATGAGCGCCGCCAAAGAATTGAAAAAGAACTACATCAAAGTCTTGAAGAAAATAAATATCCAGAAGGTAGCATCACCGCCTACATTACGCAAAATGCTATCCAGCACCTTACCATTGATTTAGAGTGGCTTACAAGCTTGTATCAAAAAATTCAAAACGATGAGTAAAGCCACAAGTTACTTATGATATCGAACAATTTTTTGCTAACTAATCAAGAAAAGCCAACGCGTAATCCTAATTGGAGGATTACGCGTTGGCTTTTTCACTTGCAAGTAAAATTTAATTTTCAATCGACCATTCGGGATTCCAAACGACTTCCCACAAATGCCCATCCAGATCTTGAAAATAGCCTGAGTAGCCGCCCCAAAATGTATCGTGAGCTGCCTTAACAATCGTAGCCCCAGCACTTTTCGCTTCTTGCATCACTTGATCTACTTCAAGCTTACTAGAAACATTATGTCCAAGCGTGAGTTCCGTCTGATTTGGCTGCCCAGCTGAAAGACCCGTATCATGTGCAATATTCTCTCGCTTCCAGAGCGCAAGCTTCATTCCCGATTCCAAATCAAAAAAAGCTACCGCCCCGTGTTCGAACTCTTGCCCGATGATTCCTTCCGTCTGCCACTTCAATCCGTCGCGATAAAATGCCACCGCCCGCTCAAGGTCAGCCACCCCAAGCGTCAAAACCGTCACACGTGCTTTCATAAAATCACCTCCTAGCAAGAAACTTCCATTAAGCCTTGTCGATTTTGCGTGTTAGAACCTCTACCTCGTTTTCACGTCCGCCAACTTGGATGGTTTTGTCCCCCTGGTGCTCGTAGCCAAGATGGCTCCAAAATCCAGCCGCAGTTCCATTCGATTTGAGTACGCCAACCCGAAGTGAATCCGCTCCGCTATCTTGCGCCCATTCGCGGATGACTTCGTGGAGAACACGTCCCATCCCGCCGCTTCGCGCTTCTGGCACAAGAAGCAAGAGTCCAATGATCCATTCCCCGGTTTTTGGATAGTCTGCAACGACATCAATCAGCCCAATTGGCGTATTTGCTTCATCTAAAATGGCCATCACAAATTTATCATAGCGCGTCTTGCCTTCAGGGAGTTCCAAAATGATAGCTGCCGCATCTTCACGCGTCGCCGCCCGCCCCTTCTCAAGTTTGTAGTAATCCTCGCATTTCTTGCATACCGCTTCTGCAAGATCAATGTCTTCTGGCTTATTCGTTAAAAATTTCACGTGATAACTTTTCTTCATCGTTTCACTCTCTTCTAAAAGATTCTCTCCAGACCAGTTTGCCATATTTTCATCCAAGTTTCAATCCTCATCCCAACTGTGCTATACTGAACACGTATGAAATATAGATGGAGGACGCATGAAATGATTAAATTAGTAGCAATTGATATCGACGGTACACTCTTAAACGACCATCATGAGGTTTCACCAAAAGTGAATGAAGCGATCCAAAAAGCAAAAGCGCGCGGCGTGAAAGTGGTTCTTTGTACTGGACGTCCGCTTGTCGGCGTGGAGCAGTATTTATCCGAACTGAAACTTCGCGAGGAAGGCGATTATGTTATCAGCTTTAACGGCGCTCTCGTTCAGGATACTTTCAGTAAAGAAGTGGTTTCACACCTCACTTTGACAAAAGGAGACTTGGTTGAAGTTGCAGATGCAGCAGAAAAAGCTGGGCTTCACATGCACTTTTTCGATGAATCCGCACTTTATACGCCAAACCGCTATATCGGCAAATATACGGTTGTCGAAGCTTACTTGACGAACAGCCAATTGATCTATGAAGAAATTGAAAATGTTCCAGATGACTTCAAAGTTTCGAAAGCCATGATGATTGATGAAGCGGAAATCCTTGAAGCGGGCATCGAAAAACTCCCTGCTGATTTTTATGATAAATATCACCTAGTGAGAAGCGCTCCTTTTTACCTTGAAGTGTTGAATCGCGATGCAAGCAAAGGAAATGCTGTACACCAACTCGCTGAACTTCTTCATATTAAGCGAGATGAAGTCATGTGTATTGGCGACCACGAAAATGATACTACGATGCTTGAATATGCCGGAACAGCGGTTGCGATGGGAAATGCCATTCCGAAACTAAAAGAAATTGCAGATTTTGTCACGGCAAGTAACAATCAAGATGGCGTGGCTGTCGCATTTGATAAATTTATTTTTGAGAAATAATCATGAAAAAGCGAACGTGCCGAGCGGCACGTTCGTTTTTTTCTTAATAGCCATATGGATCGGCATCAAAATCTGCATACTCACTTGGTAACAGTGTAAATACAAAAAGAATAATCGGACCCACAAGTGGAATGAAACCAAGAAAGATCATCCACGGACTTCTTCCTGTGTCTCGAATTCGGCGAACTAGTAAGCTCACAGATGGAACAATGATGGCAATTGCATAAAGCCAGAAAATAAGTCCAATAAATAGAATTGGGCCAAGCGCAACAAGGTTTGATGCCTCAGACCCACCTGTTGATGCAAAAGCAAGAGCTGTAGAAAGTCCAAAAACTAGCGTTATTATGTAATAAGCCATCGTAATAATCCCATTCCACAAAGTGGCGAACCAGTATTCAGACCGTGATGCACGCCCCGAAAAATTAGCGTAATTTCGCCAAAAAGATTTATAAGCTTCTAAAAAACCCAAAATAACAGTCTCCCTTCATACAAGATTCTCCTGATTATACACCAAAAGTCATGAGCTATGTGTGACGAATTTGTGAATTATTACTTTTCATTCCGCGCGAAAAAGGCTATACTTTAAAAGAAAGATGTTCAATTTTTTAGGAAGAATGTAGATGCAGGAGGGATAATTATGGAACACAAGACTCGCCAGCGGTTCCCGGCTAATTTCTTATGGGGTTCCGCATCAGCGGCTTATCAAATTGAGGGCGCATGGAACGAAGACGGCAAAGGAGCTTCTGTCTGGGACGAATACGTTCGGATTCCCGGGGCTACTTATAAAGGAACGACTGGAAATGTAGCGGTTGACCACTATCATCGCTACAAAGAAGACGTCAAACTCATGGCCGATATGGGACTGAAAGCCTATCGTTTTTCGATTGCTTGGTCGCGGATTTTCCCACAAGGAAAAGGAGAAGTAAACGAAGCGGGGCTCGCATTTTACGATAATTTGATCAACGAACTGCTGAAATATAACATTGAACCGCTCGTAACGATTTATCACTGGGATATCCCACAAGCTCTTTTTGATGAATATGGGGGCTGGGAGTCACGCGAAGTGATTGCTGACTTTACGCGTTACGCAAAAACCTTGTTCAAGCGTTACGGTGACCGCGTGAAATACTGGGTGTCCTTGAATGAGCAAAATATTTTCGTCGGGATGGGCTACGGCCAAGCTTTACACCCGCCTAAGGTTGCTGACATGAAGCGGATGTATGCTGTCAATCATATCGCCAATTTGGCAAACGCAAGCGTGATTGAAGCCTTTCACGAGCTTGTTCCAGATGGGAAAATCGGACCGAGTTTCGCCTACACACCGCATTACCCAATTGATACCGATCCGAAAAACGTCCAAGCTGCTGATGACGCCGAGGAATTAAACAGTTACTTCTGGATGGACGTCTACGCATACGGCCGCTATCCGCGCGCTGTGATGCACTACTTGGAAGAAAACGGTCTCTCTCCTGAGATCAAACCTGGGGATATGGAACTTTTAAAACGTGCCAAACCTGATTTTATGGGCGTGAATTATTATCAATCGGCAACGGTTGCCTACAATCCGCTTGATGGGGTTGGGATGAGCAATGAAATTAACAATACTGGTAAAAAAGGAACCGCCAAGGAAACTGGCGTCGAAGGAGTTTATAAAAAGGTCGTCAATCCATTTGTTTCAACGACGAACTGGGATTGGACAATCGATCCGAAAGGCCTTCAAATTGCGCTTCGCCGCATCACGAGTCGCTACGATTTGCCTGTTTTGATCACGGAAAATGGGCTAGGCGAATTTGATAAGCTTGAAAACGGTGAGGTAAATGATGATTACCGCATTGATTATCTGGCAAGCCACGTGAGCGCTATCCGCGATGCCATCAGTGATGGTACCGAGGTGATCGGATACTGCACGTGGAGCTTCACGGACCTTCTTAGCTGGCTAAATGGCTATCAAAAACGCTATGGCTTTGTTTATATTGACCGCGACATTTCCGATGAGGATCCGATGACTCGGATTCCTAAGAAGAGTTACTACTGGTATAAAGATGTGATTGAAACAAACGGAGCTGAGCTTTAAACCTTAAAAAAAGCCGCAAGTTGCTGATTAAGCAGCTTGCGGCTTTAACTTTAATGGAAAATGATCAAACTGAGTAGCGCTAAAATTGCCGGCCCGCCTTGTTTAACCAAAATGGAAGCCGAACTTGTGATACTGCCATAAAGCGCAGCAATAATCACAAAGCAAATGAACAATGTAGCAATTTCAAAGCCATTTTCTGATACAAAAGTGGCATATAGTAAGCCGATTCCAAACAGCCCATTGTAAACTCCTTGATTTTTAAAGAGTGTTTGAACCATCTTGTCTTTCGTAAAGCTAAGTGGTAGTTGAAAAGTCTTCGCTGTTTTTGTAGAAGCCGGCACCACCGTTTCTAGGTAAAAAATATAAAAGTGCTCCAATGCGACAATTACGCAAAGTATGCTCGAAATAAGCGACATCCGTTCTCCTCTTTTCCTGTTTATTTCCACTCAGCCACTTTGTCAATTGGCAAACGAACCGATTCATAACCCGGCTCTTTCATTTTGCCAATGGACAAAATCATGACAGGAAGATAGCGCTTCTTATCCATCCCGAAAGTTTCAGCTAGCCGGTCGAGCTCAAAACCACCAATTGGATTTGTATCGTAGCCATAAGAGCGTGCAACAAGCATAAGTTGCATCGCAGCAAGGCTTCCATCAATCGATACAATGCGACTCATTTCTTCTTTACTAAGGCTCTCATAAAGCGGAATGATCGTTTCTAGCTGTTCATTTTTAATTTGCTCAGGGATTTTTCCCGCTTGAAAAGCCTGATTGTAAATTTCTTCTCCATAAACGTAACATTCTAAATCACCAAAAATCAAAATCATCGCCGCGGAAGTATCATTTTGGCGCGTATTAAAGCGAACTAATGGTCGAAGCTTTTCCTTCGCTTCATCGCTTTCCACAATCACAAAGCGCCAAGGCTGCATGTTAACTGAAGATGGGGCACGCACTGTTTCTTCAAGGATTTGCTTCATTTCTTGCTTAGAAATCTTCACTTTCTCATCATAAACACGCACAGAGCGTCTTCCCGTTAAAATTTCTTCAAAATTATTGTTTTTACGCATTACACACACTTCTTTCTTTCAAAATTGTTTTAAGTATACGAATAAATGACCAAAACTTTCAACTAATATGCCTAAAACAAAAACCCCTTCTTCCCGCAAGAAAAAGAGGTCTCCCTTACTTCACTTAATTTTTCTCTACAAACTCAGCAGATTTCACACCCGCTTGACGACCAAAAATAATAATTTCCGCAACCGAGTTACCACCAATTCGGTTTTCACCGTGTAAGCCACCTGTTACTTCTCCAGCTGCGAACAAGCCCGGAATCGGCTTTCCATCCTTATTAAGAACTTCGGTATTCGTATTGATTTTAACGCCGCCCATCGTATAGTGAATCCCTGGTCCAATTTTGATTGCATAAAACGGCGCTTTCGACAAATCATGATCCATCCCAGTTGCTCGCTTAAATGCTGCGTCTTTTTTATCTTTCACCGACTTGTTCCAAGTATCCACAGTAGCCGACAGCGTATCAGCTGACATATCAATTTCTTTTGCTAACGCATCGACTGAATCCGCTTTTTTCACAACGCCCATTTCTTCATATTGTTTGATTGCCTTCACGCGATCTTTCACGCCAGCATCAAAAATCAAATAAGCCGATTTGTCTTGCAATTTATTGATAGCCGCCGTTACATTGTCACGTGTATCCATTTCGTTTACAAACCGTTTGCCATCCTTATCAACAAGGATCGCACCTTCCCCGCGGACAGCTTCGCCAATCAAATAAGATTTATCCTGTTGTACCGTTGGATGCACTTGAATTTGATCCATATCAACCGTTGTTCCACCAAGTTTCTCGATCATCTTAATACCATCGCCAGTACTTCCTTCTTGGTTTGTAGTGACATAATTTTTAAGATCCGGTCGCGCTTTTTCGATCATTTCCTTGCTCGCACCAAATCCGCCAGTTGTCACAACAACCGCTGAACTGTGAACCGTTTTTTCCTTTGTATCATTGAAACGCACTTTCACACCATCTGCCTTGCCATCTTTTTCTAAGATATCAACCACATTGGCATTTACAAAAATTGGAATTTGTTCTTCCTTCACATTTTTCAGTAACCCATCCACAAGATATTGTCCGACAGCTGATCCGTCTTCTGGCCGGTGCGTCCGTTTTTCATTCATTCCACCTGTAATCGTGATATTGTTTAAACGAATTCCTTTCCCATCTAACCAATCAATGGCGCTTGCAGAATGATCGACAAAGTAGCGTAGCATCGCTTTATCATTCGTTCCGTGTCCACCTGCAAGTGTTTCTTCATAAAAAAGATCGTTGCTGTCTTTAATTCCTTGTTCCTTTTGAAATTTCGTTTCAGACGCATTCATCCCGGAAGAAGCTTTGGACGTATTCCCACCTGCAACAGGCATTTTTTCAAAAATTACCGGCTTCATGCCCTTTTCTTTAGCTTCAAGGGCCGCAGTCATTCCGGCGCCGCCAGCTCCGATGATGATAATATCATATTTTTCCTTTAACTTACTAAGCTCCGTATAGCTTGCTTCCGATGCACCTGAATTTGCTTCCGTTTTCTCAGACTTATTCACCTTTTTTTCTTTTGCTTTGTCAGCATTTGACCCACAACCAGCAATTACTAGAATTATCGTCAAAATCAAACTAAGCGCAACTAACCATTTCTTTTTCATGACGTTCCCTCCGTTTTTCAATTTTCCCTTTTTTAGTATAACATGATTGTTACATTTTTCACATATCATTTTACATAAACTTATTTTCCCACTAAACAAACCGGACAAGTTATCTTATCCGGTTTATTTCACGTCATTTTCCCACTTGAAAAGCCAAGTCTTTAGCAAGAAAGAACGGTCGCATATAAGCCACTGTATTCGAAAGTGGAATAACATCTTGACTGAGCTCAATATTCAATTCATTCTTCAAATAACTTTTTCTAAGAGAGATTCTCTCCCAAAGTTCCGGATATTCCATCTTGATCACTTCTTGCAAACTTTCGTCTGCTAGAGCCACGCATTCTTCGGCACTGACGCCCGTGTAGCCTTCAACAGATGGGATAATATCAATTTGAAAAATCATACCGCTTTTCAAAATTTGACTCGAGTCACTGTAAACCGGCGATGACATCCATTCGTCATCCGAAACCAGATGCCCAGGATTTAAATGCCAGTGATACTCTTTTTTGGGAAAAGTTTCTTCAACAAGTTGATATAGTTCTTTTCCTTTCATCCCAATCTTGATCTCCTCTAGCCAACTCACTACCGCACGAAAATAAGGCTTCGCAACTCTATCCAAATAATCCTTTTGGTTCTCCGGCAGTTGTTTTTCTTCTTTGATGACAAAACCGCTCCGACTGGATAAACCGCCTTTATAGCCTACCGTCAGAGAAAGCGGATCAGCTAATTGTACTTGTTTATGCGTCGGATAAATATTCGCCATTTCGAAACGTTTTCCAGTAGCCACAATTGTCACAACCGAGTGATATTGCCCTTCAGCCGATAAAGCCGCTCCAAGTTCCGATTCTTTTTTCCCAATTTCAACTTGATTCATCGCATTTAACATACAGCGAGAAGCCAAATTGGCACCATATTCGTAGTGAGCAATTTCGTTAGCATTGTTTACCGTACGTACCCCGTCTTCACCAATCATAAGATAAGCCGCATTATACATTTCAGCTTGGGCTGACTTTGTATTCATGAGCGCTTGAACGATAAAATGTGGCACATCAAACAACTTACTCGAATCACTTGCTTTCGTTGTGAACATCTTCCAACCGACAATTCCAATTTTATTTTTCTTAGCGAAACCTAGCTTTTCAAAAATAGCTTCTAGTGTTTCATCATTATCCATTGGCTGATTTGGAAGCGAGAAAAGCGGACTATGAATGAGTTCAACTGGCGTGCGCGAAAAAGGAGCTAATTTCAAGTTTTCGTTTCCTAAAATTGCCGTGCAACTTCCTGAGCTTTCCACGACTAATAAACCTTCTTCAAACCGCGGGATAAAACCTGTTAAATATTCAAAATTACTGCTGTGTTCTTTATCTGCATAAATCACAAGCGTATCAAAAGACTCTTCTTTCATCCGCTTTAGCAATTGACTCTTCCTTTTATTCATCGTGTCATCCGTTAAAAAAGTCGGCGCGACATTTTGAAAAGTTGCTGGTTCTTTTACTTGCTTTAAAACAACTTCCTTTATTGGCATGATTTTCTCCTTATTTGATCGATTATAATAATTAGTTTGCTATAAAAAAAGAGATACGTGCAATCAAAATCTACTTACACCTTATCCATATCCTCATTATAAGCTATTTCCAAACAAAAAGCAGCGAAACAATGAGAAATCCTCTTGTTTCGCTGCTTTTTTAACTTAGTTCCTTATTAAGATCATTCAAAATCTCCAGGGAATCCACCAAATCCGAAATGATGATGTCTACGGTGCATGTGTTTCCAATCACGCAAATCTGCTTTGGACGGATCCATTCTACCGCCAAATCCAAACGGCATTTCTCTATCTGGTCCATCAAATCCTGCAAAATTTTGCATTTGTTCTTGATGCAAGCTTTCAAGATGACTAGAGACTTTATTCAATAATTCCGCGAGTTGTTCTTTTTCCTCGTCTGAAAGGCAATCAAACAACTCACCCGATTGTTGATCGTTTTGTCCAATTTCTTCCGCACGTGCTTTGCCGCTTTCCGTTAGTTTAACATTCATCACACGACGATCCGCTTCAGATGGTTCGCGTGTAATAAGTTCTTGTTTTTCGAGTTTAGAAAGCAACTCCCCAAGCGACTGTGTTCTCATATCGAGTAAAAAGCCTAATTTTTTTTGCGTAATTTCAGGCTGCATCTTAAGAAGTGCCAGAACACGACCTTGACCACGATAAGGATTTCCCATCGGACCAAATTGCTGCATGCGTATTCCTTGATAGCGGTGCATCAGTTTGTCGAGCTTCAAAAATTGTTTCATTAAATCTTGATTTTCCATTATGATTCCTCCAATGAATTTAATAGAAAGGTACCTTACAAAAAACATTATAAAGGTACCTGATTAAAATGTCAACAAAAAAAGAAAGGTACCTTCCGATACCTTCTTAAACCCGAACTGAATCCAAATGATTCGTATTATTCAAATCTAAAATATGGAACTTGCCATCTTGATATTCGACAACACTAATACTCGTATTAAGAATTCGTGTCCCTTTCGTTCTATGGTCACTCATTTTGCCACCAGAAAGCACGTATAAAAGCAGCGTCAGTGCCATGCCATGTGAAACAATCAAGACATTCCCACCTTTTTTCTCCTGCTGAATAATCGTTTCGACGCCACGTAAAACGCGCTCCTCTAATTCATAAAACGTTTCTCCGCCATTTTCCTTGGCATCAAAAGTTGCTGGGCTAGTAAGCATTTCCGTGCGCGCTTCTTTAAAACGCACATCAAGATCACTAATATATTCCCCTTCCCAAGAACCAAAACCCATTTCTCGAAAATCGTCCATCAACTGAACAGGAATCTTCCGCGAACCAATAATATATTTTGCTGTTTCCTGCGTCCGCTTACTCGGACTCACATAAGCATTTCTAAACTTGACATCTTGCAACGCTTCGCCAACAGCAATCGCACCATTTTTCCCCTCTGTAACGAGCGGTGAATCGCCCCAGCCTTGCATCTGCCCAGATAAATTCCACTCCGTCTTACCATGTCTCACAAAATAAAACCTTAAACTTTGAGATGCCAACTAAAAATCCTCCTAGAAAAAAACATTTCGCTTCATTTTAGCACGCTTTTCTTTGATTTAAAAGTGGGGATGAGCCTTTGCATCCATTTATCTCTTTTTCTGAAGTGTCAAAATCCCTTTTTCCCAATTTGACGGCAAAAAAGCAGATGCTATAATACATCCGTCGTCTATCTTTCTTGACGAATTTTTTAAAGAAAGGAGGCTCTAGTCAAAATGTCCACTTTCTTTTCAGAGTTTATTGCTCCACTTCTTGTCGGATGCGGAATCGCTTGGTTCAAATACATGCTGGACAAGCAAAACAACAAATGAAAGCTAGGCGACAATGTCCAGCTAAATAAAAACCCCTCGCTGCTGCAACAGCGAGGGGTTTTCATTTTTCAAAATGTCCATTTCTTTGTCATTATTCTACCACCATCACACTCTTTCGTCAATCATCTACCAATCACTGATCGGTATCAAGTGGCGAAAGGTGCCCCAAAATCTCTTCCCGACGAGCTTCTAGTTTTGGCGGCAATTCCACATAAGTGCCATGTTCCACCTCAAAATCTGTTCTAAAACCAGGCCCATCAGTGGCAAGTTCAATCAAAATCCCATTCGATTCACGGAAATAAAGTGAATGGAAATAGTAGCGATCTACATAACCCGAATTCGGGTAGTTTGCATCCGAAATTCGCTCAATCCACTCCATCATCTCATCATCATTTGCAACTCGAAAAGCAACATGATGAATCCCTCCGGCGCCTAAATTATTTTCTGGAAGATCCGCACGTTCTTCTAGATGTACTTCCGCGCCAGTTCCACCTTCCCCTGTTTGGAATACCGTTACCAAATTTCCTGCATCTTGGTATTCGCCTACTTTCTTGAAACCTAGTATTTTCGTAAGCATTTGCGCAGTTCTTTCCTTCTTAAAAACAGAAATCCTAACGGGACCAAGTCCAGTGATGGCATACTCAGTTGGAACAGGACTTTCCTTCCAAGGATTCCCGCCTTGAACCCCTTCGTTTAATTCATCCGAAACAAGCCAAATCAATAAGCCATCTGGATCCTTCAACCGCATGGTCTTCCGGTTGAAACGCGTTTCAATCGGGCTATGGAAAATTTGGAATTCATCCAATCGTTTTTTCCAAAATTGAAGCGCCTCATCATTTGGAACGCGGAGGCCCAGAGCCGAAATTTGATTGCGACCTAAGCGATTACTCGCCATGTTGGGCACTTCAAAAAAAGTGACCGTCGTTCCTGGATTGCCAATTTCATCTGCATAATATAAATGATACGTATATGGATCATCTTGGTTCACTGTTTTTTTCACCAAGCGAAGTCCCAATACTTTTGTATAAAAATCAAAGTTTCTCCTTGCATTTTCAGTGAAAATCGAAACATGATGTAGTCCTTTTAATTCCATTTAAAACCCCTCCATCTTAATCCAATTTTTTGAGTAGCCTTAAAAGTTCTTTTTGTTCAGGTCTTGTTAGCCGACTAAATTGTTCCTGTTGAAAAGTTTCTTGTTTGGGAACAAATTCCTTGTAACAAGCGATTCCTTTTTCCGTTAAAACTATAAATTTTTCTCGCCCGACTTTTTCACGTTTTACAAGTTCTAATTTTTCTAATTTGACGAGCAACTGTGTGATATTCCCTTTTGTCACGACCAGTTTTTCACCAAGATCTTGTTGCGTTAATTTATTTCCAGGGCCGATTTGTGCGATGCAGTCAAACATTGCCGTCGAAATCCCAGCTTCTTTTAAGTTTTGATTGGTTTTCTTGATATTTTGATTATAGAAACGGCTCAATCTGAACCATAATAAAATACCTAATCTTTCCTCCGATTTTACCATTTTCATCGGCCTCCTTTGATTAAAGTTTAGAACTAAACTATATAAAATGCAAGCAAAATGTTTCTCACTTTTGCTTAATCATGGATAAAAGACTTGCAGCCACGCTTTTTCTTCCTTCCATGGCAAATTCAGGAATTCTAAGAATCCGCGCATGCCACATGCCATCAATCGTATAGCGAACAAATTCCGCACGTTCTTCTCCGATTTCTGGGACAAGTCGCTCAAAATCTTTCAAATAAGCATCATTCCAGTCATACCCAGTTGCTTCGCCAGACATAACTGTTCCAATCAGTGCAGCGTGAAGCCCGACTAATTTTTCATCATCAAGCTGACGCAAGTTCCCATTAATATAGGCTTCCGTAAATGGGAACGCTGAGTTCGGCTTTGCAAGTTGATACTCTTCTTGAAGAATTTTTTCATACGCATCAATCGTGTAGCTAATCAAGGAGCGCGTTAGTTCCGCTTTATTTTTAAAATAGTAAAAAATCGCGGCTTTGGTCATCCCCGTTTTCTCAGCCACTTTTGCTAAGCTATAGTTCGTCGTCCCTTCACTTTGAATGACAGAAATTGCAGATTCAATAATTTTTTCTTTTGTAGTCATCGCTGCCTCCATTGCTCTTTTTTTAAAGTTTACCGAAAAAACCACATTTTAGCAATGCTCCGACACGAAAAATTCCGGCTTGACATGTAATGCATTACATAACGTACGATAAAGAAGAAATAAATATTCTGAAGGAGTGACAATGATGGCGAAGATGAAAACTGGCTTTCCTGAAGGCTTTTTATGGGGCGGCGCAACAGCAGCGAACCAAATTGAAGGCGCTTATAACGAAGATGGCAAAGGACTAACAACTGCAGATATGGTGCGGTTTATCCCGAAATCCGAACGCAAAACGGGGGAACACGCGCTTGATGTGACGAAAAAACAAATAGAAGAAATTTTAGCAGGAAACACCCAGAATGCGCGCTTTCCGAAGCGGGAAGGCATTGATTTTTATCATCACTACAAAGAAGACATTGCCTTATTTGCCGAAATGGGATTTAAAACGTTCAGACTTTCGATTGCTTGGTCGAGAATTTTTCCAAATGGGGACGATAAAACCCCCAACGAAGCAGGACTTGCCTTCTACGACCGCGTTTTCGATGAATGTTTAAAATACGGGATTGAGCCGCTTGTGACACTTTCCCATTATGAAACGCCATTAAATTTAACACTTAACTATAACGGCTGGAGTGACCGCCGTGTGATTGATTTCTTCACGACTTATGCTGAAACAGTCTTTAGACGCTATAAAGACAAAGTCAAATACTGGCTCACTTTCAATGAAATTAATATTATCGCGATTAGCCCTTACACAGGCGGCGGAGTCTTAGTTGAAGATGCCAAAAATCGCCTAGAAGTTTGCTATCAAGCAGCGCATCATCAATTTGTGGCAAGCGCGCTTGCCACAAAACTTGCTCACGAAATCATCCCAGATGCTAAAGTAGGCTGTATGCTTGCTCGGATGGCAACTTACCCGGCAACCAACAATCCGGATGACATTTTGAAGGCACAGCATTTGAATCAAATGAATCTCTTCTTCACAGACGTTCAGGCCCGCGGAGAATATCCAAGCTACATGGAGCGCTACTTTGCGGAAAATAACATCTCGATCCAAAAAGAAGTTGGGGATGACGAAATCTTGAAAGCACACACGGTTGATTTCATTTCTTTTAGCTATTACATGTCGCTTTCAGCTTCAGCAAATCCTGATGGGAAACAAACAGGTGGCAACTTCATGGGCGGTGTCAAAAATGAATACTTAGAAACGTCCGATTGGGGCTGGCAAATTGATCCGAAAGGGTTGCGCTATACATTAAATGACTTTTATAGTCGCTATGAATTGCCGCTATTCATTGTGGAAAATGGTCTTGGTGCCTATGATACCGTTACAGCGGATGGAAAAATTCATGATGACTACCGAATTGATTATTTGCGTAAGCACATTGAACAAATGAAAGAAGCCATCAAAGACGGTGTCGATTTGATCGGTTATACAAGTTGGGGACCAATTGATTTAATCAGTGCTTCTACAAGCGAAATGTCCAAGCGTTATGGATTTATTTATGTAGACAAAGATGATGATGGTAATGGAACATTGAATCGATCCAAAAAAGACTCTTTTGATTGGTATAAAAAAGTCATCGCTACAAATGGTGAAGATTTAAGTTGAATAAATTCGGTTAATACTAAAAAAAGTTCTCCAAGCCAAAACTTGGAGAACTTTTTTCTTGCCTATTTATTTTTACGCATTTGTTGTTTCTTCGCTATCTTCTTGTTTCGCTCCCACAACTTCTGATTTCAGCTTGCGGTAACGACCAATGCCTGTCCCCGCTGGAACAAGTTTACCAAGAATAACGTTTTCTTTCAGTCCTAGAAGTTCATCGCGTTTGCCTTTAATCGCTGCGTCCGTAAGAACACGTGTTGTTTCTTGGAACGATGCAGCTGACAAGAACGAGTCAGTTTCAAGAGATGCTTTTGTGATTCCAAGCAAGACTGGACGACCTGTAGCAGGTTGGTTACCATTCATGATTGCATCACGGTTTGCCTCTGTAAACGACTGAATATCCATGAGTGTACCAGGAAGAATATCTGTATCCCCAGTATCCATGACACGGATCTTACGAAGCATTTGACGAACCATAACTTCAACGTGTTTGTCGCCAATTTCTACCCCTTGCATCCGGTAAACTTTTTGTACTTCTGCAAGCAAGTATTCTTGAACGGACAATACGTCACGTACACGAATCAATGCTTTCGGATCAATCGAACCTTCTGTAAGAGCTTCCCCGCGATCAACTACCGAACCTTCTTGCACACGTAAGCGAGCTGTATAAGGTACCGTATAGCTGCGGCGGTCATCCGTTCCTTGGATTGTAATTTCTTGACCACGGTCACGTCCTTCTTCAATCGAAACAACTTCACCAGCTACTTCTGTGATCGTTGCTTGACCTTTCGGATTCCGTGCTTCAAAAATTTCTTGGATACGTGGAAGACCTTGTGTGATATCGTCTCCGGCAACCCCACCGGTATGGAACGTACGCATTGTAAGCTGTGTTCCTGGTTCCCCGATAGATTGAGCAGCAATGATTCCCACTGCTTCTCCAACTTCAACTTCTGTTCCAGTTGCCAAGTTTTTACCGTAACATTTCTTACATACACCATGTTTCGTGTTACATGTGAAGGCAGAGCGAATTGAAACTTCTTCAATTCCTGCATCCACGATAGCTTGTGCAACAGGTTCTGTGATTAGTTCGTTTTCCTTAACAAGGATTTCTCCTGTTTCAGGATGACGAACAGTTTTACGAGCATAACGACCTTCAAGTCGTTCTTCAAGCGATTCGATGATTTCAG
This sequence comes from Listeria valentina, assembly GCF_011800755.1. Taxonomy (GTDB): domain Bacteria; phylum Bacillota; class Bacilli; order Lactobacillales; family Listeriaceae; genus Listeria; species Listeria valentina. Next base: position 26,847 of record NZ_JAATJW010000009.1, on the reverse strand, counting down.
TACCTTCACGAATGGCTTTAATTGTTAAGCCACGATCAGTTCCACAGTCATCTTCACGAATGATAACATCTTGAGCAACATCAACAAGACGACGAGTAAGGTAACCAGAATCGGCTGTCTTAAGGGCTGTATCGGTAAGACCTTTACGAGCACCATGGGTCGAGATGAAGTATTCAAGGACTGTTAGACCTTCACGGAAGTTCGATGTGATTGGAAGTTCAACGATACGTCCAGATGGGTCAGCCATAAGTCCACGCATCCCAGCAAGCTGTGTAAAGTTCGAGATGTTACCACGAGCTCCAGAGTCTTGCATCATGAAGATTGGGTTGAGGCGTTCCAAACTATCGATTAGTTTTTCTTGAATTTCATCTTTAGCCGTGTTCCAAACACCGATAACGCGTTCGTATCTTTCTTCGTCTGTAATCAAACCACGACGGAATTGCTTCGTGATTTTTTCCACCATATCATGCGCTTCTTCAAGGATTTCTCCTTTTTCGCTAAGCGTTAAGATATCCGCAATCCCAACCGTAATCCCAGCTTTTGTTGAAATCTTAAAGCCAAGATCTTTCATGCGGTCAAGCATCTTCGACGTTTCCGTGATATGGAATCGTTTGAAGACTTCTGCGATGATGTTTCCAAGAATTTTCTTCTTGAATGGTTCAACAAGCGGTTGTTTAGCAATATGCGCTTTTACATCCGTTGTCGTATCAACGAAATACTTCTCAGGCGTTTCTATTTCCAAGTTATATTTCGTTGGTTCGTTAATATAAGGGAACGATGTTGGAAGAATTGTATTAAAGATCAATTTACCAACTGTCGTAATTAGTAGTTGCTTGCGTTGTTCGTCTGTAAAGCGTTCATTTGGAATTGAACCGGCATAAACAGCGATACGAGAGTGAAGATGCACATAGCCATTTTGATAAGCTAGGTTTGCTTCATTCAAGTCTTTGAAGATCATTCCTTCACCAACAGCATTTTCACGTTCAAGCGTCAAGTAGTAGTTTCCTAGTACCATATCTTGTGAAGGTGTAACAACTGGTTTACCATCTTTCGGGTTCAAGATATTTTGAGCTGCTAGCATCAAAATACGAGCTTCCGCTTGTGCTTCAGCAGAAAGCGGAACGTGAACCGCCATTTGGTCACCATCAAAATCGGCATTATAAGCAGTACATACAAGCGGATGAAGACGAATTGCACGTCCTTCAACAAGCGTTGGTTCGAAAGCTTGGATACCGAGTCTATGAAGTGTAGGGGCACGGTTTAGGAGAACTGGGTGTTCACGAATAACTTCTTCAAGTACATCCCAAATTTCCGGAGCCATGCGTTCAATTTTACGTTTTGCGCTCTTAATGTTGTGCGCCAAACCGCGTTCTACGAGTTCTTTCATCACAAATGGCTTAAAGAGCTCAAGTGCCATTTCTTTTGGAAGACCACATTGATACATCTTAAGGTTTGGTCCAACGACGATAACAGAACGACCAGAATAGTCAACCCGTTTTCCGAGCAAGTTTTGACGGAAACGACCTTGTTTCCCTTTCAACATATGCGAAAGTGATTTTAATGGACGATTTCCTGGTCCAGTTACTGGACGGCCACGACGACCATTGTCAATTAGTGCGTCAACTGCTTCTTGTAGCATCCGTTTTTCGTTTTGAACGATGATAGTAGGTGCTCCAAGATCAAGCAAACGTTTCAAACGATTATTCCGGTTGATAACACGGCGATACAAATCGTTCAAATCACTTGTTGCAAAACGTCCACCTTCAAGTTGTACCATTGGACGAAGTTCAGGCGGAATTACTGGAAGAACGTCAAGAATCATCCAACTTGGATCGTTTCCAGAGTTACGGAATGCTTCCATGACTTCCAAGCGACGAATCGCGCGCGTACGACGTTGTCCTTGTGCAGATTCAAGCTCTTCTTTTAATTCGTTCGTTTCTTTCTCAAGGTTAATATCCGAAAGAATTTTCTTGATCGCTTCAGCACCCATACCAGCTTGGAATGTTTGGCCATATTTGTCGCGATAAGCACGATATTCTTTTTCAGAAAGAAGTTGTTTCTTCTCAAGCGGTGTATCGCCTGGTTCTGTAACGACATAAGAAGCAAAATAAATAACTTCTTCTAAGGCACGTGGGCTCATGTCCATAACAAGACCCATACGGCTTGGAATTCCTTTGAAATACCAAATATGCGATACAGGAGCAGCAAGTTCGATGTGTCCCATACGTTCACGACGAACTTTAGATTTTGTAACTTCTACGCCACAGCGGTCACAGACAACCCCTTTATAGCGCACACGTTTATATTTCCCGCAAGAACATTCCCAGTCTTTTGTTGGGCCAAAAATCCGTTCACAGAAAAGACCGTCACGCTCAGGCTTAAGTGTACGGTAGTTGATCGTTTCTGGCTTTTTCACTTCGCCATGCGACCAAGAACGAATTTTGTCTGGAGATGCTAGCCCTATTTTCATATACTCAAAATTATTAACATCTATCAAGTGCCCTACCTCCTAATTTTGTTGGCAGTTCACTAGAAGCAGCCTCACAAGTTTTTTCCACTCATCAGTCACTACTTCTAGAAACACACCTAGTTTATCGGCAAAAACATTCGTTTTTCATTTATTTTGGAGTTTTATAATCGGGCGGGTTAATCAACCTGCTCGGTAGTTTCCTCTGGTTTTACAATATTGAAAGCATCGTTTTGACCATTAAAATCGTCTTCATCCGAATCTTGCATTTCAATTTCTTCTTCGTCAGCAGACAAGATTTTAACGTCCATTCCAAGACTTTGCAATTCTTTAATCAAGACGCGGAAGGATTCAGGCACACCTGGTTTAGGTACGCTTTCTCCCTTCACGATTGCTTCATACGTTTTAACACGTCCAACAACGTCATCTGACTTAATTGTGAGGATTTCTTGGAGTGTATAAGCGGCACCATAAGCTTCTAGTGCCCAAACTTCCATTTCCCCGAAACGTTGTCCACCAAATTGCGCTTTACCTCCGAGTGGTTGTTGCGTAACTAGCGAGTATGGTCCAGTTGAACGAGCATGAAGTTTATCATCAACCATGTGAGCCAGTTTAATCATATACATAACCCCAACAGACACACGGTTATCAAATGGTTCCCCAGTACGTCCGTCGTAAAGTACGGTCTTCGCATCACGTGCCATTCCGGCTTCTTCAACAGTGCTCCAAACGTCTTCCTCATTTGCACCATCAAATACAGGCGTTGCAACATGAATACCAAGCATACGAGCAGCCATTCCAAGGTGTAATTCGAGCACTTGCCCGATATTCATCCGAGACGGTACCCCTAGTGGGTTAAGCATGATATCAACAGGCGTTCCATCAGGAAGGAACGGCATATCTTCTTCAGGTAAGATCCGGGAAATAACCCCTTTGTTACCGTGACGACCAGCCATTTTATCTCCTTCATGAATTTTACGTTTTTGTACGATATACACACGAACAAGTTGGTTCACGCCTGGTGGTAATTCATCTCCCGCTTCACGCGTAAAGATTTTAACATCCAAGACAATTCCGCCACCGCCGTGAGGTACACGAAGTGAAGTATCGCGAACTTCACGTGCTTTCTCACCAAAAATGGCATGAAGCAAGCGTTCTTCAGCCGTAAGTTCCGTTACACCTTTTGGCGTTACTTTCCCTACGAGCAAATCATTATCTTTAACTTCTGCTCCGACACGAATAATACCGCGGTCATCAAGGTCACGAAGCGCATCTTCACCGACATTCGGGATGTCACGCGTCATTTCCTCAGGTCCGAGTTTCGTATCACGAGCTTCAGATTCAAATTCTTCAATGTGGATAGATGTATACACATCATCTTTTACGAGGCGTTCACTCATGATGATCGCATCCTCGTAGTTATAACCATCCCAAGTCATGAAGGCAACAAGAACGTTTCTTCCAAGTGCAAGTTCCCCAGAATCCATTGAAGGACCATTCCCAAGAATTTCGCCTTTTACAACACGATCTCCTTCTGAAACATTCGGACGTTGATTATAACAAGTTCCTTGGTTAGAACGAACAAATTTACGTAGCGTATACTTGTCGATTCCTCCCGTAACTTCTTTTCCGTCAACCATCGAAACGCGGCGAACCCAGATTTCTTTCGCTTCAACGTGTTCAACGATTCCGTCGTGTTTTGCTACGACAGCAGCACCGGAGTCTTTTGCAGAAACGTGTTCCATCCCTGTTCCAACAAATGGAGCTTCAGGGTGCATAAGTGGCACAGCTTGACGTTGCATGTTCGCACCCATTAAGGCACGGTTACTATCGTCATTTTCAAGGAACGGAATACATGCAGTCGCTACAGACACGACTTGTTTTGGCGATACGTCCATGTAGTCAACCCGTTCTTTTTCAACCGCTAAGTTTTCAGAACGGAAACGAGCCATGATTTCTTCTTCCGTGAAGACACCGTCATCATCAAGTTTCGAGTTTGCTTGCGCTACAACATAATTATCTTCCTCATCAGCTGTTAGATAATCAATTGTATCTGTAACTTGATGCGTCTCTGGATCAACACGGCGATATGGTGTTTCAATAAAGCCGAAACGATTTACTTTCGCATAAGAAGAAAGCGAGTTAATCAATCCGATGTTCGGACCTTCCGGTGTTTCAATTGGACACATACGACCATAATGTGAATAGTGAACGTCACGAACTTCATAGCCTGCACGTTCACGCGTCAAACCACCTGGTCCGAGCGCAGAGAGACGACGTTTATGCGTAAGCTCACTGAGTGGGTTCGATTGGTCCATGAATTGTGAAAGCTGCGAGCTTCCGAAGAATTCTTTAATTGATGCAACAACTGGACGAATATTGATTAATTGTTGCGGTGTAATTGTACTCATATCTTGAATAGACATCCGTTCACGAACAACACGTTCCATCCGTGACAAACCAATTCGGAATTGGTTTTGAAGAAGTTCTCCGACAGAACGAAGACGACGATTTCCCAAGTGGTCAATATCATCTGTTCCACCTACACCATGAAGTAAGTTAAAGAAATAACTGATTGACGAAACAATATCAGAAGGCGTAATGTGTTTTACGTTTTCATCAATGTATGCATTACCAATAATGTTGATTTCTTTTTCTTCATCTTCTGGCGCATAAATTTTAATCGATTGAACAAGTACTTCATCTTCCATAACGCCATCACGTGGGTGAAGTGTACGGAATCCAACCCCATTTTCAAGATTTGGAATGATTGCATCGAGTTTGCGACGATCTAAGATATCTCCTTTAGATGCAATGATTTCTCCTGTTTCTGGGTCAACGAGTGTCTCAGCCAATACTTGACCGAACAAACGATTTTTAAGGTGAAGTTTTTTGTTGATTTTATAACGTCCAACGCTTGCAAGATCATATCTTTTTGGATCAAAGAAACGAGAGATCAGCAAACTTCTAGCATTTTCCACAGTTGGTGGTTCACCTGGACGAAGTCGTTCATAAATTTCAAGCAACGCTTTTTCTGCATTGTCTGTATTATCTTTTTCAAGCGTATTGCGCAGATAATCATTGTCTCCGATCAGATCAATGATTTCTTGGTCGGAACCAAATCCTAGAGCGCGAAGAAGGACTGTAACTGGTAATTTACGTGTGCGGTCAATACGAACATGCACAACATCTTTTGCATCTGTTTCATACTCTAACCAAGCACCACGGTTTGGAATAACGGTCGATCCGAAACCTTTTTTACCATTTTTGTCCACTTTGTCATTAAAATAAACTCCTGGTGAACGAACTAATTGTGAAACAATAACACGTTCAGCACCGTTGATAATGAATGTTCCCATTTCAGTCATGAGCGGGAAATCACCCATGAAAACTTCCTGGTCTTTTACTTCACCAGTTTCTTTATTGATCAGGCGCAATTTCACACGAAGCGGAGCTGCGTAGTTTGCATCGCGGTTTTTAGACTCTTCAACCGAATATTTCGGTTCTCCAAGGTCATAATCAATAAATTCAAGTGAAAGATTTCCTGCAAAGTCTTCAATTGGAGAAATATCGCGGAACATTTCCCGAAGACCTTCATCTAAGAACCACTGATAAGAAGCTGTTTGAATTTCGATCAAATTCGGTAATTCAAGCACTTCACTAATCCGAGCGAAACTTCTACGCTTACGGTGTCTGCCGTATTGTACTACATGTCCTGACAAACTCTTCACCCCTCAAATTTTTTAAATTTATAAGCACACTTTCTGCTTTCAATAGAATCGCGAAACAGTGGAACCCCCCGCACCCGTCATTTAAGCAAAGAGCTTTCTACACGTGTAAAAAATACTCGCTTAAACAAACGTTCATCAAAAGTTTCCTGCTACTTGCCTTTATTCTACAAGAAAGAAAGTGGGACTTGAGCAATTAATCTAGCCTGTTTTTAGACAAAAAGAAAGCGGAATTCAACTTGCTTTGATCCTTTCCTAAAAAAGTTTCACGACAACAGCTAAATTTAAAATTTGCTTTGTCAGCTCTGAAAACCACATCCATGTCTTATTTTGCCAAAACCCTTGCAAACACTTCATTTCCCTAGCTCATTTCAGAAAAATGGGCATGCGAAAAAACAGTCTAGATTCTTTTGGCATCTTACTATGATACAACACCCCTCAAAAAAAGTCAACCCATTAGTTTACAAAAAAGAAGCCTTAAAATCAAGACTTCTTTTACGCTTTTATACTTCGATAAATATAATAACCCTTATTTTTTTTAACAACCTCTACATTCCCAAAAGTCTGCTCCATTTTGCGAGCTGCAGATGGCCCACCTTGTTTCTTTTGAATCACAATCCAAAGCTCACCAGACGGAGCCAAGCGCTCGTATGCCTCTTCTAAAATAGCATGAACTACGACTTTACCTGCTCGAATCGGCGGATTGCTCACAATCGCTGCAAAGTTTTTCACATCTACACGATCATAAACAGAGCTTTCATAAATCTGCACATTTTGAATGTTATTCAGCGCCGCATTTTCTTTTGCTAGCGCCAGTGCTCGCAAATTCACATCTACCATTTCTATTTCTCGATCCGAAAAATCTTTCGCAAGCCCGAGTCCGATCGGTCCATATCCACAACCAACATCAAGCACCTTTCCTGTAAGCTCAGGTAGTTCGAATGTTTCTATTAAAAGTCGCGAACCGAAATCCACAGTTTTTTTAGAAAACACACCTTCGTCACTAATAAACTGCAAATCAAAGCCTCGCAACTGGTAGCTAAAAGTTTGTCGGTTTGATGATAAATTTTGATCGTTTGTAAAATAATGATTATTTGTCATTCAACTACCTCCTTCACTTGTGTATTCTACCATACAAAAAGCCCGCGGCACATATTTTTTTACCACGGGCTTACTTTTTATTCAGCTACACATTTCGCAAGCGTTTCACGAATCGAGCGTTCGACATCATGATCTTGAATCCCAAGAATCGCTTTCGTATCTTCAGGATTCAAAAATAAATCTAACTCTTGAAGTTCTGCTGTTACTACCGAATGAATGCCATGCTCAGTTCCATCAGCTACCGACGCTTGATCCATCCCTTCATAGACGTCACGAACTGCATCAAGTGGTACAACGGGCACTTCCGTTTCTTGCCCTAAAGCATCAACCATGTATTTATAAAAAGTTTGATATTTCATATTTTCTCCGCAAATCGCATAAGTAGCGCGGTGTTTTTCAGCTTCAAGTGCGCCGACTGCCGCTTCCGCAACTTGTTCCACCGTCACCATCGCAGTTCCGCCTTTAAGCGCAGGGAAAACAGTTTGTCCTTTAATTTGATCGGTAAACATTTTCCAAAGCGGCATTCTGCCAGGCATTGTTCCAAAAATATAAGGCAATCGCAAACTTGAAACATTCATCGAACCCTCACCTTCAGCAAACGCTACTTGCTCTTGCAGTAAACGCGTATTTGGATAAGGTTGATCTTTCAAACCCGTTTCCGGAAAGCGTTCTGCAAACTCTGCAAAATACGAGCCGAATACTACGAAGTTTTTGACTCCAGCTTCTTTAGCCAGTCGAGCTAGGCGTTGTGTTGGGAGCACATTCGCTTCATAAAAGAATTTTTCTGCTGGCGCTTTTGGTATTATCCGTTCATCTGCACCAGCTGCATAAATAAAACCAGAAACGCCTTTAAGCATTGCTTTTATATCATCATCCGACATGGCTCCAATATCGCCAAGGGTACATTTAACTTCTTTTGGCAGCAAGCCCTCTTCAGGCATCGGTGGTAGTGCAACCGTTTCCACTTGATAGCCACGTTTTAAAAGTTCCTTCACTGTATAGTAGCCTAAAAATCCAGTGCCACCTAAAACAAATATTTTTTCCATGCTTTTTCCCTCGCTTTCAGTTGTCTAATGAAACTTAGTGAAATTAATCGCAATATTACTTTAACACGTTTCCCTTTGTTAAATGAGACAAAATGAGGTTTTTTATTATCCTGATTCCAGTTATAATAAAAAAGAGGTGATAGACATTGGAACAATCGCAAACGAATACCTATTCTAACAACTTATGGGAAACACCTATTTTCAACATTTTTAGACACTTAACCACCGGAGCCCGTAAAGATCATGAAACCGAGCGACTTCGTTTATTTGCCACAATATCAGGACATGGCACAATTAAAATCAACGGTGTGCGCTATCCCATTTCACGAGGCTCGCTTTCATGGATTTTCCCTTATCATTCAACAAGCCTAGCTGACGCAGAAAATCTTGAAGTGATCGAAATCGCTTTTCCACTCCGCGTTTTGTTGCAGATTCTTGATGGACCCGATCAAGCCCACTTGCATAAAATGATGTTTCAAAATTATTTTTCACCTGTTATCACTTATCCAGATGCCAAACAACTGGAGCAACTATTTCGCGAAGCCCTGCACGAATCAGAAGTTAAAGACCCGTTATTTGAAACCATTGTTCTCGCCAACGTTACAAAAATCATTTTGCTTTATTTACGACAAATTTATAAAGAAAAACCAAAATTTAGTACCACCACCGGCTGGAAAGCTCTAAGATACCTACACTATTATTTCAACAAACCATTAAACACCGCAAAAGTTGCCCAGCATTTCAAAATCACACCCGAAAAACTAAACCAAGAACTAAAAGAACTCACTGGGAAAAATTTATTGCAAAATCTGACTCAAATTCGGTTTAATCATGCTAGAGCGCTTATGCAGGTCACTAACTTGCCCATTAAAACCATTGCTTCTAGCGTTGGATTTTATTCGTTCCCTAGTTTTAACCGCCAATTTAAACTGCTTTATGCCGAAACACCCAAAGATTATCATCAACAAGCATCAAAAAAAGCGGAGCCAACTTTAGCTTTTCAAATTTATATTTTCATGACTGAAAACTTCAAACTTGACCTTTCGCTCGCAAAACTCGAAAAAGTATTTTTCACTTCCAAGAAAAATATCGAACAAGCACTACTTGCAACTTTCCAAATGAACGCCCGCGAACTCGCCATCTTTATCAAAATAAGTTATGCCAAAAATTTCATCCAAACAACTGCATCCAGCCTTAGCCAAATTTCAGATCTCGCCGGGTTTAACTCTGTTCGCTCATTCAACCGAGCTTTTCTTGAAGAAGTCGGAATGACCCCTAGCGAATATAAAAAAAGCCTGTTAGGAAATGAATCCTAACAGGCTTTTCGTTTACTTAAAGTGAAATTATTTAGCTTCTACGCTAGCGCCAACTTCTTCAAGTTTAGCTTTGATTTCTTCAGCTTCTTCTTTAGAAGCACCTTCTTTAAGTGGTTTTGGAGCGTTGTCTACTAATTCTTTAGCTTCTTTCAAGCCAAGACCAGTGATTTCACGTACCACTTTGATAACTTTGATTTTAGAATCCCCAGCAGAAGTAAGTTCTACAGTGAATTCAGTTTGTTCTTCAGCGCCACCAGCAGCACCGCCAGCAGCTGCTACAGCTACAGGAACTGCTGCAGTTACGCCAAATTCTTCTTCGATTGCTTTTACTAAATCGTTAAGTTCTAATACAGATGCTTCTTTAACGGAAGCAATGATTTCTTCAATGTTTAAAGCCATTTTAAAATTCCTCCATTTAATGTTTTATTAGGGGCTAATTTCCCTTTAGACAAACTTAAGCTTCTTGTCCTTCTTTTTGGTCAGCTACAGCTTTCGCAGCAAGTGCGAAGTTGCGGACTGGCGCTTGTAATACGTTGCAAAGCATCGATAGCAAGCCTTCGCGAGATGGAAGTGTTGCAAGAGCTTTGACTTCGTTCACAGAAGATACTTTACCTTCGATGATACCCGCTTTGATTTCAAGTGCTTCGTGGTCTTTCGCGAAGTCATTCAAAATTTTAGCAGGAAGAACAGCGTCATCATTACTGAACGCAATAGCGTTTGGTCCAGTTAGAACTTCTTCAAGTCCTTCAAAACCTTTCGCTTCAACAGCACGGCGTACCATCGTGTTTTTGTAGACTTTGAAGTCAACACCTGCTTCACGTAATTGTTTACGTAATTCAGTAACTTCTGCTACGTTAAGTCCACGATAGTCTACAATGATTGTAGATACACTGTCTGTAAGTTTTGTTGTAATTTCTTCAACATTGTTTTTCTTAGCATCTAAGATTGCACTCATTTTTACACCTCCGTCCAAAACGATATCAGCTACATAAAAATGACCCTTGCCACCGTATCAGCAAGGGTCGAGAAAACAGCCTAAACTGTTTTTATCGTTAATCTCCTCGGCGGGCAAATTTAAACACAAACGTGTACCTGCTGTCTACGGTAAGGATATTCACTTAATAAGCCTTAGTTATTTTAACAAAAAACAACTACTACGTCAAGCTAGTATTAAAATGACGCTGGGTCTACTTGAATTCCAGGGCCAAAAGTTGTTGTTACGCTCAAATGTTTCACGTAAGTCCCTTTAGCTGCCGCTGGTTTAGCTTTTTGAAGCACATCATTTACAGTGCGGAAGTTTTCAACTAATTTATCAGTATCAAACGAAACTTTTCCGATTGCAGTGTGAATATTTCCGGCTTTATCAACACGGTATTCCACTTTACCAGCTTTGATTTCGTTTACTGCTTTTGTTACGTCCATAGTAACCGTACCAGTTTTAGGGTTTGGCATTAAGCCTTTTGGTCCAAGCACACGACCTAGTTTACCAACTTCACCCATCATGTCAGGTGTAGCTACGATTACATCAAAATCAAACCAACCTTGGTTGATTTTTTCAACATATTCAGCATCTCCAACGAAGTCAGCGCCAGCAGCCTCAGCTTCTTTTGCTTTTTCTCCTTTAGCGAATACTAAAACACGTTGAGTTTTACCAGTACCGTTTGGAAGTACTACGGCACCACGAATTTGTTGATCTGCTTTTTTAGGATCTACGCCAAGACGGAATGCTACTTCAACAGTCGCATCGAAACCGGCGAAATCAATTTCTTTAGCAAGCGCTACTGCTTCTTCAACAGAATACGCTTTTGCTGTATCTACTTTTTTCAAAGCTTCTTGATACTTTTTACCTTTCTTAGCCATTTCTTTTCCTCCTTATTGTTCAGAATTACTAAAACTTAGTCTTCTACAGTGAATCCCATAGAACGAGCAGTACCTTCAACCATACGCATTGCAGACTCAACGTTTGCAGCATTTAGATCAGGCATTTTAAGTTCAGCAATTTCTTGTACTTGAGCACGAGTCACTTTAGCAACTTTGTTACGGTTAGGTTCACCAGATCCTTTTTCCACTTTAGCAGCTTTTTTAAGCAAAACAGCAGCTGGTGGAGTCTTAGTGATGAACGTAAACGAACGGTCTTCAAATACACTGATAACAACAGGAATGATAAGACCAGCTTGATCGGCTGTACGAGCGTTAAACTCTTTACAGAAGCCCATGATGTTTACACCAGCTTGACCTAGTGCAGGTCCGACTGGAGGTGCAGGATTTGCTTTACCTGCTGGAATTTGAAGCTTCACTTCTTTGATAACTTTCTTAGCCACGAGACATACCTCCTTAAGTCCGTGCTGTGGTTATGATGGGGATTGAGATTTCCCCTCCCACGACAAAAAGTACGCGAAAACGTACTTTTACATGATACCATTATTCAAGCATGATAGCAAGGCTAGTTTTGAAATTTATATTTATCGGCTCCTCGTTTATGACGCTCCACAAAATACAGTTGATAATTCTTTAAGACATCTGCCGTGTAGTAGCCCTCGCCCTTTTTATCAATTGGAATTTCAATCAACATCTCCCCGCTTGTTTTTTCGCCAGGTTGAATTTTTTTCTTAAGTTTCCGGTTCACCCCTAAATCAGCGGATGCAAACGGATCAACCTGCCACTTCGATCCAGCACTCACAATCACAAGATCATCAATCGTCACTTTTTGCGTCACCGAACTGTTTGTTGTTTTATTTTCCGCTTCGAATGGAATAAAATATTGATTTACATAATCGTCATATTCCTTTGCATATACCTTTTTTATCCGCGGTTTTCCAATTTTATAGGTCAGTTTTCCCATCGCAACCTCCTCACCGAAATGATGTGTTGTTTCCTCAATAAAATATCCTGCCTCATTAAGCACCATATATCGCCAAATACTGCCACCAATAAAGAGAACGGCCAAAAGCGTAATACAAATTGCCCACAAAATCTTTTTCACCATCACGCTCCTTCACTTAAAACGCCATTTTTCATAACGAACGTCACGTCAGCAATTTTTTGTAAAAAAGAGGAGTCATGACTTGCCACGATAAGTGTTGTCTCTTGCTGCCTAAGTTTGAGTAGCAAATTTATCAACTCTTCAACCCCACCTTCGTCAATCGCATTCGTCGGCTCATCCAGCAAAATCACATCTGGTTTAAAAATAATCGCTTGCGCAATCCCGAGTCGCTGTTTCATTCCAAGCGAATATTTGCCAAATTTCCTTTTATCATTTGGATCAAGCCCGACAAGCTCCAACGTTTTTTTTATTTCATCACCAATTTCTCGCTTTTTTCGATCCAAAAGCGCTAAAAGTTCCAAATTTTTATAACCAGTAAATTCATTCAAAAATCCCGGGCGCTCAATTAAAATGCCCATATTTTGCGCAAATTTGCCGTTTGCAAGTTGCTCCTTTCCATCAAACAAAATCCGACCATCCGTCTTAATTAGTCCTGAAATCCCCCGAAGCAACATCGTCTTTCCCGATCCATTCTCACCACGTATGCCTGTAATTTGATTTCTACCAAAAGTCCCTGTCACCTGACTAAGAACAGTCCTCCCCTTAATAACCTTCGTCACATTCTCAAGTTGAATCAAACTTCCCATATATTCACTCCTCATTTTTAGTCGTCAAAATATCAATCCGAGTAATCCCCAAAACCCCAATTCCCATCCACATCGCTCCTAGCACACCTCCATATATGAGCGTGCTCTTTGCCGAGAGCACGAACTGCGTCACATCTGTGTGCCTCACCCACATCAAATGCCCTGTTGGGAAAAGTAAATTCGTACTTCTCAGTCCACTACACAAAAAAATCATCACCAAAAGAACAGCTGCAATTTCCTTCACGAAGAGTGTCAGGAGCACGAAAAATAGACAACTGAGATTCATCCCTAAAAACAAATAGCCAGCGTACGGTAGCATTCTAAAAAAAACAGAAAAGTCAAACCTAAATAACAAACTGACAGCCATGATAATAGAGATGTAGCTAAGAAGCAGTACAATATTTAACATCAAGATGACACTGCACTTACTTAGCCAGTAAAGCGACCGGTTCGAAAGTTTAACAAGCACGTGACTCGCTTCGCCGAATAAATCCACACGCAAAAAATCATGCGAGATTAGGATGGGAATTAAGAGCAGGAGAAACCATGTTGCCGGAAATTGCAGAGGGTTGTCTTTCAAAACTTCGATCGGGATACCACCCATCATATTGATAAGTAAGTCGGCGACTGAGTTTTGTTCGAAAGCGGTAGTCTTGGCCTCCTTAAAGGTTATTCCGATTAGTATAAATAAAACCGCAATCATTCGTTTGTAGCTTTTCGCGGCGAGTAGCAGGCAGTCACGCCTCATTAATAAGCGAAGTTGTTGCATCTTCTTGCCTCCTCATCAATAGAAATTTTTCTGCCTGATTATGCTGTCTATCACAACAAAAAGCAATAAACTGATGCCGATGAAAAAGGAAATCCGCATCAGCGCTTCCGAGAAAAACAAATCTTCTGGCGCACTCCAAAGAATTCGTTTATTAATGATGGATTTATTGAAATACACATCAATACTTTGATCGATCGGCAAGATAAATAGCACGATTATAATCGCCGCAATAAAGTAACGAATCAAGATAGTGGCGAGAATAAAGATAGCTGCAATAAAAACCAAGAAGCTCCAATATAGCAAAACGAGTTTAACTAACATACTCAGCGAGCAAGAGATACTACCGTTCGCAAAGAAACTTGCCAAAAAAGCGAAAACAGTATAAGCGAAGATATAGACCGTCGCAGTAAGTACGGATCTTCCGATTAAGACAGAGACTAATTTGGATCTGCTGCCTAATGCGAAAACATGGTTAGTCAGCAAGCAATTTACAACCATAATATATAATAAAATGGAGAAAGCTGGCAAAATGATTTTTTCTAACAAACCACCACCAAAAAAGGTGAGCAAATCGATTCCATCAGTAATTTCTGATGAAAACGCCGCGTTCATAACCGCTGCAAAAACGGCTATCCAAATGCCTATAAAAAGCCATTTTTTTGCTTGGATATCCAGTGCCATTTGCTTAAACGCATACTTATTTAATAACATTTTTTCTAACTCCAAAGATATAACCGATTGTCGCTAGCGCCGTTCCAACACACAAGACACCTACCATAATTTGCCAAGATAAAACAGGGGAGGTAATTTGCTTAGAAAAAAGAGTTGGATAATATGACAAGACATTCTCAACATCGTCTGGAATAACATAGTTCCAAAGATAGTCTATGATGTAAGCGGTAAGAAATATCACAAAACTTTGTTTCAAAAACATTCCAACCGCTAATGCGATCGTTGCGAACATTCCAGCAGAGAAAAAAGCAATACCAATATACATCAACATATGTAAAAAAGGATGTGCATAATATAACTCTGGAAACAGTGTCGTAGAATTTAATAATGGAACGGCTTCATTCGTCGTGACTACTAAATCGGGCTGATGATTGGGTAGCAGCATA
This sequence comes from Listeria valentina, assembly GCF_011800755.1. GTDB lineage: Bacteria > Bacillota > Bacilli > Lactobacillales > Listeriaceae > Listeria > Listeria valentina. The sequence goes on along the minus strand of NZ_JAATJW010000009.1, from coordinate 11,672 downwards.
AAACAGCCATAGATATTTAGTAAAAGTGGGGCTATAAAAATCACACCTCCAAGAATGAAATTATAGCCATATAGATTAGCAAAGTAACTTATTTTTTTCCTTTTCAGATAGATATGGTCAAAAAATCCGGCCTTTTTATCAGACGCATAAATATCCGCAGCTGCCATTGCTGCAATAATTGGCATAAACTTAAATAATAGATGAGGAACTTCCGATCCTGTAAAACTCTCGATCCATCTCGTATAAGGAGAACCTCCATAAAAACGATTAGGATAAATGTCTGCAATTAAATAAAAAAGAGATAACAACATTCCAGTAGCTAATGCAATCTGAAATGGTTTTCGTTTAAAAATACGTCGAATAAAATAATGGTGCACCCTACCACTCCTTTTTATAAAAAGATCCATAGTCAGCTGACCGTGAATCTTTCTGATTAACTATCTTCTCGAGTCAGGACTCCAGGCTCCTTCAACATTATTGGGATGTTTTGGATCAGCTCCAGCTTTGATCGAAGCACTTGTTCTTCCTTCTTCTCTCACATAGTTCGTCATCTTCTTTATTCCACGAACGTGTGCACTATAATAGTTTCCACCTGAACAATTCTTACTTGTCCACCCATTACCACCAAGAACCCATGCTGATACTTTGTTTTTATTGTTTTTTACGTAATTAACTTTCATATAAACAGCCGAAGTATTATTTTTTTTGCGAAATTTAGTATGATCGTAATCTGGATCATTTTTCGATGGTGCTAATCTCAAATTAAATGTAGTATCTCCGGTATTCCCGACTGCATTAACATTCACTATTCCAAAACTTCCCGCTATCAAAACCATCCCAAAACTAACTGCTAGTATTCTTTTCAACATGTTGAAACTCCTCCTTGATGTCATTTTAGTCACTTTTCAGTGTAGCATAGGCAACAGGACCTTTAGAATACCTAGACCTAGAAAAGCTAAGTAGTCCCACTCATTGTTCACAAATTCGTTGCATTTAAAAACTACATAAAAAAACAGACCGCTTACGCGAACTGTTTTCTAAGTTAAATTTTTTCAACTTGGTCAAAGTCAACTTCAACTGGCGTTTCCCGCCCGAACATGTTAACCATAACTTTGGCTTTACCTTTATCAAAGTCCATTTCATCCACTTTACCAGAATAATCCGCAAACGGCCCTTCTTTAACCATAACTGTCTCGCCGATTTCGAAATCAGCTTCTGCAGCTTTGTCGACCATTCCCATACTTTTCAGGATTCGGTCAGCTTCATCTGGAAGAAGCGGTGTTGGTTTTGATCCCGATCCTGCCGAACCAACAAAACCAGTTACGCCCGGCGTGTTTCGCACGACATACCAAGAATCATCCGTCATCACAATTTCAACTAGCACATAACCTGGGAAAGTTTTCCGTTTGATTGTTTTCGTTTTACCGTTTTTAACTTCTGTTTCTTCTTCCTCAGGGACGATTACACGGAAAATTTTATCCGACATGCCCATTGATTCTACACGTTTTTCAAGATTCGCTTTTACTTTGTTTTCATAACCGGAATAAGTGTGAACCACATACCAATTTTTTTCCATCACATTTTTTGACAGCCTGTGCTGTCTTCCTCCTTCAAATTAATCATTTATCTTTAGACTCATTTTTCTCAAAACAAAAAACCCGCATCAATCGGGTTTTAGCTCAAGTAGTATTATAGCATTCTTTTTAAAAAAATCCTAGCTTTTACATAAGAAGTTGAATCAATTGTTCAATTCCAAAATCTAAGACCATGAAGAAGACAGCAAAAAGAATAACTGTGATTACTACAGTTACCGTATATTTCACCATTTCTTGACGCGTCGGCCATGTTACTTTGCTCATTTCAGACGCTACATTTTTAAAGAATCTCGTAATTGCGGACATGCTTATAAACCTCCAATACCTCTATTTCGTTTCTCGATGTAAAGTGTGTTTATTACAGTGCCGGCAAAACTTCTTCACTTCTAATCGAACCTGCTTATTTGATCCACTGGCACTTACTGTGTAATTTCTTGAGCCACACTCGCTACATGCAAGTGAAGTTTTCTTTTTCATTGACTTCTTTCAACTCCGATACTATTTCACTACGTGGTGTTTCAAAGAAGACTATTCACCTTTATAAATATATCACTAGTTGCCCCCAAACGTCAAACCCAATTCTGTGAAGATTTTGTTACAGTTTTTGCTCAAGAAAGTTCCTGCCCCATTTTTCTTTTAATGCGCTGCAAAGCATTATCAATTGATTTTTCTTTCACATCGAAGTTCTCAGCCATTTCTTGGTAGCTTCTTCCTTCCAAATATTGCTGCAAAACTTTTTTCTCAAACGGACTCGTAACTTGTTCTAATTTTTTGACCGCATGAGCCAAATCTTCATTTTTTATCAAGAAATCTTCCGGAGTTTCCGCTTGCTTTTCTGAAATCACATCTATTAACGTCCAGTCAACCACATCTTCATCCGACGCAAGTGGCGTATCTAGCGAGACCGACTGATTAAGAGGCATGTTTTTCTTTCGCAGTGAGCGCTTCACAGCCGAAAGCAATTGCCGATTAATGCACATTTCGGCAAACGATTTAAAAGAAGCTTCCTTTTCCGGATCAAAATCGCGAATCGCTTTAAAAAGGCCGATCATGGCTTCTTGAATCAAATCATCTCGTTCTGCTCCTTGCAAAAAATATTGCGTAGCCTTCCAGTAAACCACCGGCTGATACTTTGAAAAGAAATATTCAAGCGCATCCGCATCTCCATCCCGAGCAAGTTCAAGCAAATCCAGTTCATTACGTTCTTCATTATTTTCATGCTTCAATGTCGGCTAAGCTCCTTTGTAAGAAGATTTTTAGGTTGCCTTATTATAACGAAGCAGAACTTCTACCGTCAACGACTATTTTTCGCCTCTTCGCCAGTTTTCTAACTGCTCAATCACTTCAGAATCCAAATTTAGTTTTGATTTTGGCTTTTCTTCCTGGATACTTTTGATTTTCTTATCAATATCCCGCCCCATTTCTTGAATTTCAAAAAAGAGTTCTCGTGACGAAATCCGAAGTGCCCCTTGTCCAAAAATGGCCCATTGTTCTGCATAATCACTCGTTGCAACCATAATTTGCGTTTTGGCATTCTTCCATTCTACAGCCTTGCGTTCAATATACTCATCCGCAGTTTCATCTTCCTTCGTAAAAATCACATCAATATTATTTTGACGAAGCTTTCTTTTAATACCCCGAACATACTGTGCATCAAACACAACAACAACCTGATAACCTGAATAGCTTTGATATTCAGCCATTAGTTCAATCAGCATGTTCCTAGCCGACTCAAGATCATAATCCTTCAAACGACTTAAGTTTGGCCAAGCACCAATGACATTATAGCCATCAACAAGTAGTATCCGTCTCATTATTTCAACTCTCCAACGGATTCCGCTTGCGATAAACTTCGTACATCAAAAGACTTGCAGCAACAGAGGCATTAAGCGACGTTACTTTTCCTATCATCGGTAAATGAATTAGAAAGTCACACTTCTCACGAACCAAGCGACTCATCCCTTTCCCTTCACTCCCGATCACAAGCGCAAGAGCAAGCTCCGCATCCATCGTACGATAGTCACTGCTGCCAGACGCATCTGTCCCAAAAATCCACAAGCCGCGTTTCTGCAACTCTTCCATCGTTTGCGAAATATTCGTCACTCGCACAACGGGAATATATTCAATCGCTCCAGTAGATGCTTTGGCAACCGTTTGCGTCAAACTAACAGAACGCCTTTTTGGAATAATAATTCCGTGCGCGCCAACCGCATCTGCAGTTCTCATAATCGAACCTAAGTTGTGCGGATCTTCAAGCTCGTCCAAAATAATAAAAAATGGTTGCTCGCCCTTTTCTTCTGCGCGTTTAAACAAATCATCCAATTCATAATAATGATAAGCTGCCACCTGCGCCGCAACACCTTGGTGAGCACCTTCTGCGACCTTGTCAATTTTCACTTTTGGCACAAAGCGTACATCAATTTTTCTTTCCTTTGCAAGACGAACCACTTGTTGCATCACACCTTTATTTGAGCCCTCTGCAACTAAAATTTGTTGAATTTCCCGTCCTGAGCGCAGCGCTTCGAGAACCGGATTTCGTCCACCAATCCAATCTTCATTTTTTGCCATCCAGATTCTCCTCCTCAATCATTTGCACTGCCAAAAGCAGCCATTCCTCAAGTCGACTTTCCTCTTCACCTAAATATAAATAGCCAATCACAGCCTCGAAAGCTGTCGATAAATTATAAGTCGCAAGATCCGTATTTTTAGGAGCCGAATGCGATTTTGCATTTCGACCACGCCGATAGACCGCTTCCTCTTCTTCCGTCAAAAATCCTTGCTCTAAAAGTCTGGTTAAAACCCTTGCTTGTCCCTTTGCAGAAACATATTTTGTTGCCGTCTTATGAAGTTGATTTGGCTTTGTTTTTCCTGACACAAGCAAATGCTCACGAATATATTTTTCATACACCGCATCGCCCATATACGCAAGCGTCAAGCCATTTAACTGTTTATAATCTTTCACTCGAGGCATCGCTTAACCCCGTTTCCAGCGCGTTCCGTGCGCCGTATCTTCCAAGATAATATTCTTTTCCTTCAACAAATCACGAATTTCATCCGCACGAGCAAAGTCCCGCTCATTTCTTGCTTGGAGTCGTTCCTCGATCAACGCATCAATTTCCGCGTCTTCCAGCCCAGAAACAGTCACTTGTTCCAATTTAATCCCTAATACATTCGCAAAGAGCTGTAACATACTCAAGAACTCACGGAGAACCGTTACCGAGACTTTGTCACGCGCTAAATAAATATTGGAACGCTTCGCGAGCTCATAAAAAGCTGTAATAGCATTTGCCGTATTAAAATCGTCATCCATTTCCGATTCAAATTGCTGTTTCAATTCCGTTAATTGTTCGAGCCACTCATCTTGATGCTCTGGTTCAAAGTGATCCTCATCCATCGTTTCAAGGCGATATTTCAAATTTTGATAAGCCGTTTGCAGACGTTCTAGGCCATTTGCAGCATCGCTAAGCGTAGCATCGCTAAGTGAAATCGGTCGGCGATAATGAACAGAAAGCATGAAAAAGCGAATCACATTTGGGTCAACTTCTTTGAGAAGATCATGTAGCGTAATAAAATTGCCAAGCGACTTCGACATTTTCTCGCCGTCAATGTTTAAAAAGCCATTATGCATCCAGTAATTAGCAAACGTGTGTCCCGTTAAAGCCTCCGACTGCGCAATTTCATCTTCGTGATGTGGAAAAATCAAATCTTGACCTCCAGCATGAATATCTATCGTATCTCCTAGATATTTCTTCGCAAGCGTCGAGCATTCAATGTGCCAACCAGGACGTCCATTTCCAAAAGGACTTTTCCAGTAAATTTCACCCGGCTTAGCTTTTTTCCACAGCGTAAAATCCAATTGTTCTTCTTTTAGTTCATTTGTTTCAACACGCGCACCGTGGCGCAACTCTTCAATCGGCTGATGCGAGAGCTTACCATAATCAGCAAATTTTCGCGTCCGGTAGTAAACATCGCCGCCAGATTCGTAGGCAAAACCTTTTTCAATCAGCGCAGAAATAAACATAATAATATCATCCATATTTTCCGTAACACGCGGATTCACAGTGGCTTTGGCAACATTTAATTGATCAACATCATCAAAGTATGCGCCAATAAATTTATCTGCCACTTCTGGAACAGTAAGCTTCAATTCCTCCGCAGCCCGAATCAGTTTATCATCCACATCCGTAAAATTCGAAGCAAAATCCACATTATAACCTCGGTAAGTGAGATAGCGACGCACTGTATCAAACACAATGATTGGACGAGCATTCCCAATGTGAATGTAGTTATACACCGTTGGACCACATACGTACATTTTTACTTTTCCAGCTTCAATCGGCTTAAAAGCTTCCTTCTCGCGCGTCAACGTGTTATAAATCTGCAAAGTCATTTATCCATCGACTCCTTTTTCTCCTCATATTGAGCTAATTTTCGTTCTAGCACTTCAATGCGTTCATATAAATTTTCCAGATTCGGCTCAGCATGTCCCACAGATTTCCCATTAATCCTGACCACTTTAGCTGGAATCCCAACTACTGTTGCATAAGGCGGAATATCTTTTAAGACCACTGCTCCCGCACCAATTTTTGATTCTTCGCCGATCGTCACCGGACCGAGCACTTTCACACCAGCTGAAATCATCGCACCATTTTTCACCGTTGGATGCCTCTTACCCGTATGTTTCCCCGTTCCGCCAAGTGTTACACCATGAAATAGCACTACATCCGTTCCAAGCTCCACAGTTTCCCCAATAACGACACCAGCCCCGTGATCAATAAATAAACGTCTACCAAGTTCTGCTCCCGGGTGGATTTCAATATTCGTTAAAAATCGCGCTACTTGCGAAATGATTTTTGAAAAAAGTATCAACTTGCGCTTGTAGAAAAAATGAGCCAACCGATATGCCCAAATGGCATGAACACCCGCATTTGTGAAAAACGCATCCACATAACTTCGCGTTGCTGGGTCATTTTTCATAATCGCACGCAAATCCTCCTTAACTTTCCATACCATGTCGTTTCCTCCTAGATCCCTCTTTTGCTGACTCCTATCAAACGAACATTTATTCAAAACAAAAAGGCGCCCCCATAAAAACAGAGACGCCTTGCGCGGTTCCACTCTGATTGAGCTTTTCTCAAAAAAGCCCCACCTCATTACTAGTTTTAACGGCCTGCGCCGTCTTGCGATACTTCATTTCCCGCAAGAACTCCAGGATGCATTTCCAAAGTCGTTTCACTAAGTCCTTCCCAGCTCACCGGACTCTCTCTTTAAGTTCCCCGCTTTGTACTTCTTCCCATCTACGTTTTCGTTCATTTGAATACCTTTATTATAACAGCAAAATTTAGAAGCGCAAGCACACGAACTTTAAACCTGCAAGAGCCGCCTAAATCGTATTAGTCCCGATGCTTCATCGTCGGGAATAGCAGTACATCGCGAATTGAAGGAGCGTCTGTTAGAAGCATAATCAAGCGATCCATTCCGATTCCAAGTCCACCAGTTGGTGGGAGCCCTTGTTCTAGAGCAGTCAGGAAGTCTTCGTCCATTTCATGTGCCTCATCGTTTCCTTGTTCCCGCTCAACCATTTGAGCTTCAAAACGTTTTCTTTGATCGATTGGGTCATTCAATTCCGAGAATGCATTCGCATGTTCGCGACCCACAATAAAGAGTTCAAATCGATCCGTAAATCTGCCATCTTCTTTATTTTGCTTAGCAAGCGGCGAAATTTCGATCGGATGCCCGTAAACAAAAGTTGGCTGAATCAATTTTTCTTCAACAAACGTTTCAAAGAACTCATTTAAAATGTGTCCGTAAGTCATGTGTTCCGTAATTTCCACATGATGCTCTTTCGCAAGTGCACGTGCTTCTTCCGTTGTAACATTCCAAAAGTCAATGCCCGTATATTCCTTAACGGCATCAACCATGTGAACTCTTCTCCATTTCGGTGCAAGATTCACTTCATATTCACCATAAGTGATAGTTGTTCCTCCAGTAACTTTTTCAGCCACATAAGAAACAAGGCCTTCCACTAAGTTCATGATATCTTCAAAATCTTCATACGCCGCATAAGATTCAAGCATCGTAAATTCAGGGTTGTGACGTGTTGAAATCCCTTCATTCCGGAATACCCGTCCGATTTCATACACTTTATCCATGCCGCCTACAATCAAACGTTTCAAGTGAAGTTCTAGCGCGATACGCAAATACAAATCCATATCAAGCGCATTATGATGCGTTATAAACGGTTTAGCTGCTGCACCACCTGCGACAGTGTGAAGCACTGGCGTTTCCACTTCTAAGTAACCATGGTCATCCATGTAGTCACGCGTATATTTTAAAATTTGACTACGCATCACAAACCGTTTTTGGCTTTCCTCGTTAGTAATTAAATCCAAATAACGTTGTCTATAGCGCTGTTCCACATCTTTCAAACCATGGTATTTATCCGGTAGCGGACGAAGCGCCTTTGTAAGCATCATAAAGTCCGTTGCTTTTACAGAAAGCTCTCCCGTGTTTGTCCGAAATACCGTTCCCTTAATTCCAATGATATCTCCTAAATCGGCTTGTTTAAAAATTGCATATTCCTCTTCGCCGATATTATCCTTACGAATATAAATTTGAATTTGGTGGAAGCGATCTTGGATGTGCGTAAAGCCGACCTTTCCTTTTACACGTTTGGTCATGATTCGTCCCGCAACGGATACTTCAATAGCTGCTTCTTCCAATTCTTCCTTCGATTTATCTTTATATTTTTCTTCCAGTTCTTCCGGACTTGCCGTACGGTCAAATTTTCCGCCGAAAGGATCGACGCCTTCAGCACGCAGTGTATCCACTTTTTCACGGCGAACAATCAGCTGGTCGTTTAATTCTTCGTGATTTTCGTGACTCATGTCATGACACTCCTATTCTTTTCAATATCTACAGATGTTTCCATTATACGCTTAAACCTCCTCTTTTTTCTAGCCTAAAACGAAAAAAAGTTGTCTAAATTTAAATTTAGACAACTTTCCCACGTATTAAGATTGCTTAGATAACGTTTTTTGCTCATATTGCGCAACGAAATCACGCAGAATTTTTCCCATTTCTTCTTTTTCACTTGCTTGGTTAACTGCGACTTTTGCACGTGTACTTCCCCGAGCACCTTTCAAATAGTAAGCCGCATGTTGTCTAAATTCTCGAACCGCAATATTTTCACCTTTCAAAGCTACGAGACGGTCAAGATGAAGCAAAGCCGTTTCGATTTTTTCACGCGGTTCCGGTTCAGGAAGAAGCTCGCCTGTTTCTAGATATTTCACCGTCCGGTAAATCATCCACGGATTGCCAAGTGCCGCGCGTCCGATCATAACACCATCAACGCCTGTCTCTTCAAGCATCCGCTTCGCATCTTCAGGCGTCTTCACATCGCCATTTCCGATAAACGGAATCTTAACGGCCTGCTTCACATCACGAAGAATATCCCAGTTCGCTTTTCCTTCATACATTTGCACACGCGTTCTGCCATGCATCGCAACAGCCGATGCCCCTGCACTTTCCGCAGCTAATGCATTTTCAACTGCAAAGACGTGTTCATCATCCCAGCCGATTCGCATTTTAACCGTCACAGGTTTATCCACGGCTTCCACAACCGCTTTGACCATATCGTGCACTTTATTCGGATCAAGCAGCCACTTCGCCCCAGCTTCACACTTAATAATTTTATTCACTGGGCAACCCATGTTGATATCTATAATATCTGCGGTCGTATTCTCAGCAACGAATTTTGCTGCTTCAACAAGCGTTTCTTTTTCACCACCAAAAATTTGCAAACTAAGCGGCTTTTCACGCTCATCTATATAAAGCATATCAATTGTTTTCTTGTTGCGGTAAGCAATCCCTTTGTCGCTGATCATTTCACAGCAAACAAGGCCTGCACCAAATTCTTTTACCGTAAGCCTAAACGCAGAGTTTGAAATGCCGGCCATCGGTGCAACAACCACACGATTCTTAATCTCCACATCACCAATTTGAAACATTTAAAAACCCCTTCCTTTTCCAAAAAATTCCTTATTCATGCGCTAGTGATATGTTAACACAGATTTAAAGATTCGCAAGCCATTTTTCACAGTTTTACTTAAAAATCTGTTTTTAAAACCGTTTGCCCAGCAATCAAATCCTCGCACCAATAGTTAAGAGCCACAGATTCAGCAATTTCTCGCAAAGGAATCATGACAAACGCACGCTCTTTCATATAAGGATGTGGGATTTTAAGCTTTTCCGTATCCATCACAACATCTTCATACAACAAAACATCAATATCAATCAAGCGCGGCCCCCACTTGAACAAACGAACACGTCCTAGTTCAAGCTCAATTGCAAGACAACGATCAAGCAATTCATCTGGTGAAAGACTTGTCGCAACTTCAACCGCAATATTAAAAAAGATATCCTGATCTTCATAACCAACCGGATCCGTCTGATAAACACTCGAAACCTTTATAACAGAAATTCCGCTTGACGCCGCTAGCATTTGCACAGCATCCATCAAATTTTGCAGGCGATCCCCCATATTTGTTCCAAGCGAAAGATAAGCCGTCTTCATCACAAAGCACGCTCCCGTTCAATTTCCACCGCAACCGAATGATAATGGCCAGGAATCGGCGGGTTCGGCTTCACCACTTTGACAGTTACCCGCGAAAGAAGTGGATAGCCCGCCAAAACCTCCGACGCAATAGTCTCTGCTACAGCTTCGATCAGCTTAAACCGCTTCCCTTCCACAACTGCCTTCACCGTCTCATACACATCCGCGTAGCTCACCGTATCTTCCACGCTATCCGTTTCCCCTGCCTTCTTCGTCGACAGATGCAAAACAAGTGAAATTTGAAATGTTTGTCCCAACTTGTTTTCCTCCGGCAAAACACCATGATACCCATAAAAACTCAGTTCATTCATATAAATTTTATCCAATGTTTTCATCCCTTCTCCTCATCCAAAACTACTTTCCCAGTGATCGCATCCGTCATTTTAACCATCCGAGCAATCGGCAACACATCGTGCACACGCACAATCGAGCAACCTTTTGTAACTCCATAAACTACCGTGGCTCCCGTACCTTCCACGCGCTCGTCTGACGGAAGATCTAGCACCCATCCGATCGTCCCTTTCCTGCTTGTTCCAAGAAGCACTTCATAACCCAAATCTACGAGCTCATCCACACGACGCAAAACTTCGAGATTTTGATTTTTAGTTTTCACAAAGCCAAAACCAGGATCAAGAATAATAAGCTCATCCGAAACACCTGCATCCTTACAAATCTGAATACTTTCCAGCAAGTCTTCCTTCACATTTTCCATAAAATTTGTATACGCTTGGTCCTTACGATTATGCATCAAGCAAATTGGAATTTGATACTTGGCCGCCACATCTGCCATCCGCGGATCAAACCTTGCGCCCCACTGATCGTTCAAAAAATCAGCGCCAGCAAGAACCGCTTCCTCAGCCACTTCACTTCGCCAAGTATCCACAGAGATCCAAATATCTGGAAGCGCTGCTCGAACCGCTCGAACTGCAGGCAAAAGACGCTTTCTTTCATCGTCCGCAGAAACTGGTTCATGACCTGGTCTTGTTGAAATGGCACCAATATCAATAATTTCTGCGCCATCATCCGCCATTTGAACGGCATGTTCAACAGCTTTTTCAAGCTCTATGTATTTTCCTCCATCAGAAAACGAATCTGGAGTCATGTTTAAAATTCCCATCACCATACTTGGGTGATCTTTGGCCCACATTTTTTTCATTCCGCTCACCTCATCGTTATTATAGCAAAAACTAAGCAACTTTACGCTAGTTTTTGCAAAAAAGGAAAGCGCTTTACCGAGCAATCCTCCCTAAGCCATTTACGGCGAGTTTGATACGCCTAGTCCTCATTTCCACTCTCAAATACCAGACACAAAAAAATCGATGCGGAAAAGAGAGTAAACCGCATCGATCAAAAAGGGAGTTTTGGGATTTTCATTCTTTTGGGAGAAAGAAAATGAAAAAGTTTTGCTTGTTGTTAGCTTATACATATATTCTAACCAGCTTAGAATAAAACTAGCTGGGAAT
>NZ_JAATJW010000099.1 GCF_011800755.1 Listeria valentina | reverse complement strand
AAAGTATACATAAAAAAAGGTATTTTTCATTTGATAAAACTAGTTTATCGTCTGGAATTTAAAATAAGCTAGGAATACAATTATGATGAAAAATAATTAAAAAGAATCTGTTTTTTTTATGTAGAAAATGAGAATTTTTTAAAGAGCTCTAAAAACCCCCAACTTCTTCTTAAAGTTGGGAGCTAAGGGAAATAAATACTATTCAGTATACTCATGGCCGTCGAGAGGAGTGAGACCAGCGAGTAGGGATACATACTGAAGTACTCCTTTTACTTTACCCTAACAAGTTTTGACCTATTTGTCTATGACAATTTTGTGAACATTTCCATCTTTCGGACAGCATAAGCGTTATTTTTGTTGAAAAGTTCTAGAAAGATGTTGGAATGAGCCGATCCCCTTTGCTCGACATGCTACACTAAATATGGATCAAAAAAGGGGGAGGAAAGGTCGGATAGCAATGAATTTATTTGAAATACAGCAATGGATTGAACAGGATCAGCTTCTCTCTTTTCATCTTAAGAGGAAAGCTAAGGGAACAAGGAAGTGTTTAGAGAAAGGAAGAAAAATCCAAATAAGTCCAGAAAAGCTTGTGTTAGTTGAAACGGGCGTTTTAGCTTCCTGTTATCAAAAACGTGACCTGATTTATGCACTTACGCTTCCTCACGATTATTTACGAATGAGTCAGTCGGGGACTTATATCGAAGCCTTACAGACAACCTATTATTTAGAGTATGATTTAAATGATGTCGAAGAGACTTTGAAACAGGATTCGCTGTTTACACACCTCCTTCTCTCGTTACTCTATAAAGAAGAACAAATTAGAGACCATCACTTGTTTTATGCGACACATAGTGTGGAAGAAAAGATTCAGTATACCTTCTCGCTTTTTTTACAGAAAGAAGTTCGTCTTGTTGAACCATTAGAAACAGGAGATATGGTGTTTCCCCGGTGGTTTAATCTTACGCTATTGGCACGACTGATAAATGCAAGCTCTGTCTCTGTTTCTAAAATGCTTCCTTCCGTGGCACAACAAATGAATATTACAACGAACACAAAAACTTGGCGATGGAAAAGGATACAAGACAAGTAAAAAAGACTTATTATCTTCAAATTAAGGCAAATGAAAGTTTTAAAAGTGAATAGAGACAAGCCAAAAGTTTCTTGAAACTGTAGTTCACAAAAATGTCACAAATAAAGATTTTATCTTAATAGGTTTGTTTTTTTTTCTCTTTTTTTGAAGAGAACCTCCTGCCATACTAAAGTAGAGGATAAGTTATGTAACTTTAGATCCTCTCAGTTAAGTAATCAAATATTGCAACAAAGACCTATCTAAACGTATTTATAGCGAGTAGGGGTTATGGGTAAAGCCGTGAAAAACCTAAAAACAGGAGAAAGGAGATCACCAAAAAATGAAAAAGGTGAGTCGAGGCAAACAATTTCTAGCGACACTGGCTACACTGTTATTAGTGAGTCAAAGTCTGTTGAGCCCTATTGTGGCACAGGCAGAGACAACTCAGACGGACGATAATCCCAATCAAAACATCCAACTTGCGTCAGATCAAGATGAAGTGCAAGTAGGGCAAACCTTTGATGTTAAGGTAACGCAAAGCAAAGGCGAAGAGCTAAGCATGCAACTACCTGAAGGTGTGGACTATCAAGGGGTCCAGGGGAAAACGGAACAAACCATTCAAAAAGTGGAAAATGAAGGACAAAAGTTAACCATCCACTGGAACAAAAATGTGACAGAAAAGGAGGGAACCCTGACATTAAAAGCGGCAAAAGCCGGGAAATATGAGTTTACTGCTAAAGGAACAAGTGATGCGGGAGAGGTAACATCCAATCAGTTATCTGTACAAGGATTTGTTAAGCCGCAAGTTCGAGCTGGAACAATTAACGCAGATATTGATATTTCTCCTGCCAATGATAGTGTATCTTCAGGGCAAGATGCGGTCTATGAACTAAACTTCAAAGCAACGGGAAGTCAGACCACCTATCAAAATGCAAAAATTGTCGTTAACTTGCCTGAAAATGTTGCATTCACGCAAGATGTGAATGAATTAAAAATCGCAGGGACTGCGCCAACGTATGATGCAAGTGCCCATACCTTGACGTATCAGTTTGCGACATTAGCTGCAGGACAAGCCAATAAAGTATTTGTCAAAGTGAATACGGTAAACGGAACAACAGCGAGTGGAACAGCATTGACGAGTAAGGCCACGTTTACAGCGGATAACTTTACAGGAGATGCGACAGATGAGGCAACGGTGACGGTGAATGCATCTTCAAGCCTATCTACGAGTAAAACGTATAGTCAAACAGTAGACAGTGATGGCAAAGAAAAAACAACACCGCCAACGGCTGGAGATACGGGAACTTGGACGATCAAAGTGAATGCTGATCAAAAAGAGACAGGGCTACTCTACTTTAAAGACGGTAGCCAAATCAAAGTGGTTGATACGATTCCCAATGGTTTGACTTATGTTAGCGATAATGCCGGAGGGGTCTATGATGCAACTGCCAAAACGGTCACTTGGACTTTTGATGCGCCATCTTTAGCTGAACAAAAAGCAGCGACAGATCATTTATTTACCAAAACGATTGAAGTCCAAACAAAATTTAATGCGAATATTGAAAATCTAGCAACATTTCAAAACAAAGTAACCAGTACAGCTGTGGATATCAATGACCAATCCATTTCTTCAAGTGGTAGTGCTTCCGTGAGTGCTGGTATCAGTGATCCGAATAAAGTTCCTGAGGGTAATGTACTGGCGCCTCCTAATCATGGAGGACCAATCAATGGACTTGGAGATGCGGGTGCTACATTTAACCATAATAATCCAGATCCGCAAGTCTATGATGATGCGCTATTAAGTTTTACCATTACAATTGGATCGAGTACTACCAATAGCTATTCGAAGGATTTTAAAAAATATAATATTTTGTATGATGTAGATTCTCACTTGGAATTAGATGCATTGAATTTTTCTGGCTGGGCTAATTTTAAACCAGATTGGAGTATCCCAGAAAATGGGACTATTGCATTGAAACCACGTGCTAATATCTATCTAACTGTGGATGGTACAGAAAGAAAGGTATTAAGTGATGTAGAATATTTAGGGATGAAACTCACACGTGAAGATTTGGGTCTCACAAAAAGTGAGCATGTAAGCAAGATTCGCTTTGAACATACTTATGCACCAGCAGGGCTGTATTCACCTTTTGCTTATCCAAGATTTTCGATTGAAAAAGGCTATACGGGTAAAGTCACGAACTACGTACATTATGACGTAACGGGTTACAACAAAGCAGGAGATGAAGTTTCCTGGACTAATGATACAGAAGTAAACGATGTCAATACGTATACAGGCTATAGAACGGCAACAGTTGTTCCAAAACCCCCAGAAGCCAATCCAACCTTATCGAATTCGATTCGCTTTGATACTCAAGATAATGGCGTTGTAAAAAGTGGCAGCAATCGTGTGACAGGCTATTTGACGAATGATGCCACATCAACTGTATCTGCAACAGCACCATTAGAAGAGGCTGTACTACTACCAAAAGGTGTGACAGTTGATACGGGTAACACGGAGTATCAATTAAGTGATGGATCCCTTTGGGATGAGAAAACACCAAGTGGTTTAGACAAAAAATATGGGTCCATTGAAATTGTTTCAGATAACTATAATGGAACAGGACAACAACTCATTCGTGTTAAATGGAGTGTGGACACTTTGCCTTCGGGCAAACAACTTGGCTATGCCTTCAATGTTAACATTGCGGAAAATGCGCCAACTAAACTTGTCCCAGAAGCCTATGCATATGTAGGAAATACTGAATTTAATGTGCCATCTCAGACAGGAAACAGTGTGACGAACTCGACAAAAGAAGCGGATACTAGTGACCTGAATGGAGATGGGAATACTTCACAACAAATGATTAAAACAGGCAATAAATATAGTCTGTTACGTGAGGATAAAATATCGACTTCAAAACTTGTTAAAGGAGACCTAGACAGTGCCTTCTCTAAATTTGGTCATGCTTCACCAGGTGGGACGATTGATTATCAATTAAAACTCACCAATGATGGAGATACGGATATTTCTAGTATGGTACTGATGGATGTTCTTCCGTCCATAGGAGATTTAGGCATTACAGACAACTCGAATCGTGGTAGTCAATTTGCTCCAATACTAACAGGGCCTATCGAAGTTCCTGCCGTATGGGCTGGGAAAGTGGCGATTACTTACAGCACAGCGACAAATCCAAGTCGTGCAGATTTAACACAAAATGTCCTTTATCCATCTACTACAACGCCGATTACTGACCCAAGTGATGCGCAGGCTCCCAATTGGATGGATGCCTCAGCAGTGATGGATTGGAGTCAGATCCATAGTTTTAAAGTTACGTTGTTAGATAATAATACATGGGTATCTGGAGAAGATATTACATTAGATTTTGCCATGAAAGCACCTACAGATCTAAGCAAAGATTTGACAGATGCATCTGTAGATGAAACAACTCGTGCAGCATGGAACTCCTTTGCTTTTGCGTCGAATAATATGCAGGTCGTTGAGCCTGAGCG
>NZ_JAATJW010000098.1 GCF_011800755.1 Listeria valentina | reverse complement strand
AAGTCCTTTCGACATTTGTGTCTATTTATTTACTAGTATATCAAAAAAGGTGTCTACTTTATTAGGATACATGCAGACAAGACAATGCGATCCAAGGATCAGAATTCAGAAATAAGATGAATGAGAACTGGTCGATCATCGAATCTTATTTGGGAATCGGGATGCCTTCTCCAGCAGAGGTTGTTTCCACTTTGTTCCCCTTATCCCCTGAAAGTTTGGAAGGGGCACAGTTAGAAAATTATTTCAATAAAGAACGAATTGAAAAAGATAAATCCATTGCCAACTTAACAGGAGAGCTTGTGACAGCAGTTGGTGCCAATGTGAGTGCTTTTATACGGATTAAAGATCTAGATGTTCTGGGCTGTAACTACAATTACAACACGGCGGGCTGTTTTTATGATGCGAATTTTCGTTATGTGACTTTTGTCCGTTTTGTGGCCTCTGGAACGAGTGGATGGTACACACTTACGCCACCAGAAAATGCCGTGTACATTCGGGTTGTGGTAAATAGTGCTCATTTGGATCAGTATATGTTGCGAGCAAGCGCTGAAAAGCCTGCGCAGTACTATCCTTATCAAGTGTCCATTCCATGGCTACAGTCGGATAAAGCTTTGTCGGGTAAAAAAATTGTGACTTTTGGGGATAGTATTACGTGGCAAGATGGACAAACGATTGACAATGTGACCCTACAAGGCTATCAGAGTTATATGCGACAAGCTGGAGCGATTGTGACGAATGAAGGCGTAGGTAACATGTCGTTTGCGCAGAGTAGCAAAGCGGGAGCAGAGGAGCTATATCTTTATAAAAAGATTGTTTTAGACAAGTACGATCTGGCTGGAACGGATATTGTAACCATTGCGTGTGGAACCAATGATGTAGCCTTTGATGTAGTTGCTGGAGAGATTGGAACTATCACGAGTACCGAATTTGACACATCAACTAGTTTCGGTGCGTTACGAGGTATATTGGAGTATATCCGTTCTCATTTCCCGACTGTTGATATTTATTTAATGACACCCTTGCAGAATAAAACTCGAGATATGGTTAAACATCAGGAAATGGCAGATGGCATTATGACGATTGGTGGCTTTTATGGTGCTCCTGTTTTTGACTTATTTAGACGTTCAGGAATTGGAAAATATACATTCGATACCTATACACGTGATGGCTTGCATCCGAATAATGCCGGTTATGCTTTATATGGTCCAAGAATCGTGAGAATGTTAGAAGCCGAGTAAGGCTTTTTTATTTGGGGGTGAATTATTGTGGATCAAGAGATAAAAATCACGAATCGTGAATGGACTGAAACGAAGTCAGCCGTTGATAAGAACAGCAAGCAAACAGAAATAAATCGAGAGCGTCTAGATAGGCACAGCAAGCGTTTAGATCAGTTAGAAGATGCAAATATTGCTTTTCCGCTCGCGATTCAAGAAGCCGTAAAGAATGGCATGGCACCAGTCATGGAAAAATTAATAAAGCATGATGAGAAGTTTGTAAACATCGAAATCATGAAAGAGCGTGAACGGGCTGAAAAAGCGGAGCACATTATACAAGAAGAAAAAGACCGCAAAAAGTTCTTTGTTCGAACGATTATTACCGTAGTGATCACCTCTGTACTTGGTGGAGGTCTCGGAATACTGGTGACTTCGTTTTTAACAAAATAAGAAGGAGTAGATCAAAATGAAAATCAATTGGAAAATCAGACTCAAAAGCTGGCGGACATGGCTATTAGCCATTATTCCAGTCATTACTATTATTTGGAGTGCAGGCGGGTTTCAGGTATCCGATTTAGATAGCTGGGAACAACTAGGACTATCCTTCATGACCTTCCTAAAAAGCCCAGCGGCAATTATCGCGGTACTTTCTGCACTGGTTGCCACTTACGTAGACCCCACAACAAAAGGGCTAGAGGACAGCGATTTAGTCATGAAAAAGAAAAATTTAAAGGGGGATAAATAAAAATGGGTAAAATAGTAGACATTAGTAAATACCAAGCGAAAGTAGATTACAAAAAACTAAAAAGTGAAGTGGACTATGTCATTTTGCGTTCGAGTTATGGTACACAGAAATTTGATGAATTACTTGATACGCATTTGAAGGGTGTCATTGGTGCAGGTATTCCGTTTGGACTTTACCATTATGCACTAATGGAAGGCGGACAAGATACAATTAACGAAGCGAATATGCTAATTAAAGCAGTAGATAAAGCTAAGAAGGCAGGTAAAGCACCCACTTACGTTTTTATTGACGTTGAAGAAAAACACTGTTCGGATATTGTGAACGAAACAAATCGATTTATCACAGAAGTTCAAAATAAAACAGGCATCAAGTGCGGACTTTATAGCGGCGATGCGTTTGTTAAACAACACAATCTATTAAAAGTAAACACACCAATGCGCTGGACGGCTCGTTATGGTTTAAATGATGGCAAGGTGAACATGAAATATCAGCCAACAACACAATTCCATATCTGGCAATATACGAGTACAGGAAAGCTTTCAAGTATTTCTGGGAATCTCGATTTAAATACGTGTAGCACTGCTGTTCTTAATCAACTGCGAGGGTCTAGCGCACCAAATCCAACGCCGAAGCCAAAACCGGCAACAACGAAAAAACCAAATCGACAATACGCAGAAAAAGGCGTGTTCACTGCTACAACGACTGTAGCCATTAAATACACGCCAAAAGTAAGTGCTACCCAAGTAGCTAGGCTTACTCCGGGCGAATCCGTTCACTATCGTCGTGTAGCTTTTAGCGATGGTTATGTGTGGGTTCAATATATGCGCTCAATTGGAAAATTGGCTTGGGCATGCGCTGGTAAAGCTAGTGCTGATAATAGAAAGAATGCTGAAAAATATGGGACGTTTAAATAATTTTCTGACCTTATCTTTTCGGCGGGAATATTTGAGTGTCTTGATAATTCTGTTTGATTGTATTACTGGTTGAAATAGCAAAACCCATTCCTTATAATAAATATGTGCATGAGCACCCCCTTATGCACGGGTGATTGCATTGCCAACTCCCTTACTATGCTGCGACCTCGTCCTTTTTTGGGAGGGGTTCTTTTTTCGGCTGAACTAACAAAACTATTATCTAAGGTGGACAAATTTGTTTTTAACGAGTAGAATCTAACTATGCTAGATATTGATTAAACCATGTACTACTTTTGTAAGGATGGTTAATTGTTGTGCCCAAATTTCATATATAAAACATGGACGGGAATGATAATATGGGAAGTACATCTGGTGTTGTTACATTATTAACTATATCCAACGTGAGAAATGGTGTAGGAAATGGAATTACTAAGCCGCATTATGCAATCATTAATAATGAGTTGTGTATAATTAAAGGAATGAACAATCCTGAAAAGCATTTGGTATTGTTTAACGAATATGTAGGATATAGGTTAGCTGCAATTCTAGGTTTAAGTGTTCCTGAATTTGGTTTCGCTAAGATAAATCAAGAAACACATTTTGATGAAAGCGGGAAAAGAAAGTATTTTACAAATGGTTGCCTTTGTTTTTTTACTAAATATGTTGAAAAAACAGTTCCATTGCGTGCTGCTAAACAGCTTCAAAGCGCAAGTTCATATGAACTAGTTAGTATTTTTTTGTATGATTTATTGATATGTAATAGCGATAGAAATCCCGGTAACTTACTCTTACATAAACCTAAAACACAAAATTTAAGTATTTATCCAATAGACTATACTCATGCCTTTGAATTACAGGCAGTATGGGATGGCGGTCAATTAAAAAGGTTTGTGGAAAAGCCGAAGGAAAAGGTAGATTTAGA
The DNA here is from genome assembly GCF_011800755.1 of Listeria valentina. GTDB lineage: Bacteria > Bacillota > Bacilli > Lactobacillales > Listeriaceae > Listeria > Listeria valentina. Next base: position 801 of record NZ_JAATJW010000098.1, on the reverse strand, counting down.
TAAAATTGACAATCAACTTTTATACCAATATATCAAAGAGGCCAAAATATATAGGATAGAAGAAATAGACGAATGTGTTAATCATTTTAAGAACAGTTTGAGCACTGTGAATTTGGAAGAGGTAATTAGCGAAATTCCAAAAGAATTATTATGCAAAATTGAAAAAATAGATATAGAATATTTTCTGCGTTTTCTAGAATCTAGAATTGAAGAGTTAGATCAACTTAAAGATTACATGAAAAGTAAAATAATAGGAGGTGACCAATTATGAGAGTTGAATATTCTATATTAAGATACACACCTGATATATATATTGGAGAAGCCATAAATGTTGGTATAGCTTATCATAACTTGGAAACCGATCAAAGAGATTTTAAAATCATAAGTAATTATAAGCGCTTATGGGCTTTTGATGATGAACTTGATCCTGAGTTTACTACTCAATCAATTGAAGGATTTGCAAACGATTGGGTGATGGGAAATTTGTTTAGTAGATATCATTCATTAAGAGAATATACACGATTTTTTGTAAATGAGTTCTACTTTAGTGAAATAAAGATAGAGGATGTTGGAGACTATAAAGAATTTATTGTTAAATCATCTAAATTCTTTTTTAGGAAAAGCCTACCTAAATCAGAAAGATTATCAAAGAAACAAAGAATAGACTTTTTAGAGTCTTTTCTTAATAAAAAAATCTTTAGTTTTAGAAAAAAAGAAAAATTAATTTGGAAATATAAAGATGGCTATACGTTTGAGTATTATATTATAAACAATGGGAATCCAGTTGGAATTAAATATATT
>NZ_JAATJW010000097.1 GCF_011800755.1 Listeria valentina | reverse complement strand
GAATAGGGGTATCTATTATAAATCTTAAAGGAGGAAAAATGATGTATGTATCAAAGAAAAATGTTTTATCATTTTCTGGAAACAAGCAAATTAATGAAACAGGGTTATTTTTAGTTGTAGACGGACATATCATGCAGGAATCGAATGGAACATTGATTAAAGTTTTGAAGCAAGGCAGTGTTTTTCATGTTGATCCTGTTAAAGAACCTTTTTTTCAATATTTCTCTCGTGGTAAGTGTTTCTTGCTTGAAATAGAAGATGAAAAGTATTTAGAGGAAATTACAGAAAAAAATATTCATCGCTTGGCTGGGGCACTTGAACGCTATCGTCTTCCGGCAAGACAACGTGTCGAAGCCTTGATTTATCAAATTGCTTTAGATGTTGGGGTAGAAAGTGAAGATGAAATTTATATTCCAGTATCTTGTAATCAATCAGAACTTGCGCGCTATAGCAATGTAAGTCGCGAGTATTTTGTTAAAATCAAGAACGATTTGTTAATGGAAAATATGATTTCCATTCGTAGACGCAACTGGGTTTTACTTGAAAAAAGTAACTGGGCAAAGCGCCCAAATTGCATACCGCTTGAAGAAACTGCAGAAGTAGAAGCGTAATTTCAAAATCAGCTTTTAAAGAATTTAAAGGCTGATTTTTTTGTTCTTTTTTTATTGACAGCCAAATGTCAAAATGAGATTATAAAAAGACTTCGCGTAAAAGAAAGTGGGGAATAAAGTGCAAATCAAAAGCTATGAAGAAAAATATCGAGATCAGTTGATAAAGCTGGTTTTAGGGGTTCAACAAGATGAATTCGGCGTAGCCATTACGCTAGAGGATCAGCCAGATTTGAGGGACATTTCAAATTATTATATGGACGAGTTGGGCCATTTTTGGGTGGCTGTTCAGGATGATAAAGTGGTTGGAACGATAGGTGTTTTGTTTTTGGAGAACGGCAATGCTGCGATTCGAAAGCTTTTTACAGATGCCGAGTATCGGGGGAAAGAATACCAAACGGGTCAAAAATTATTGGATGCGCTTGAGGCGTTTTGTGCGGAAAAGGGGAAGAAAACGATTTATCTTGGAACAACGGATAAATTTAAAGCAGCTCATCGGTTTTATGAGAAGAATGCTTATGAAGAAATCAATAAAATGGATTTGCCAGCCGACTTTCATGTTCTTGCTGTAGATTCGAAATTTTATCAGAAGAATATAGTTTAACATGGTGAAGATTGTAAATGAAGGGGATCCTTTATTTACAATCTTTTTTGATAGTAATTATTACTATTTGTGAATTTTTTTACAAATTAATTGTTTTAAGCTATACTGGTTTTTGCAAGGGGGAAATAGAAGGAAAGGGAGAGTCCATTGTACGAACGAAAAGAACTATACGATTTTTTTATGGAACGGACAAGCGAGCTTACGGAAGATTGGTATAACAAGATGGATCACAGCAATTTACATGGGGTTTACGCATCAAATGATGAGGAAGTTATTGACCGGCTTAAACAGCAAAATTATCAGTTTCATCTATTGTTTTGTCGTTTGTTTCTTGAAAAAGAGGAAGATTTTGGGGAGCTTTTTGAAAATTGGTTGGGAGAACTTGCGAGCGACATCGAACATCTTTTGACGCCAATATATGAAATCATTGAACAATTTTTTCGCGTGGAAGACCAGTATTTAGAGTTGATCGAGAAGTTTTATGCGACGAGTGAGAGTGACGCGGAAAACGAGGAAGTCAACTACTGGAGTCGAGAAATTACGAAGCGGCTTGGGGAAATTGTCATTCGTTTTGTTCGAGAAAATGCGCTTCAGACGGAACTTAAGTTAAATGCTCACAAGGAAACGATTTTAAAACTGAGCTGCCCTGTTATTCCGCTGATGAAGCATTCGGCTTTGCTTCCGGTGATTGGAGATATTGATGAAACGCGTGCTAAGGTGATTTTGCAGCACACGCTTGATGAATGTACAAAGAAAAAAATTGATCACTTATTTATTGATTTATCTGGGGTTGCTACGCTGGACAAAATAGCTGTAGAAGAATTGGAACAATTGGTTGATGCTTTAAAATTGATCGGGGTTGTTTGCACGCTCTCGGGTGTTCGACCTAAAGTAGCGAGAGCTGTTGTTGAACACGGGTTCGAGCTTGAAACTATTCATGTGGAAAGTATACTGAGCACGGCGATTGAAAAAAAATTTGCGACAATGTAGTTTGAGTAGAAAATAGGAATTGAGCGATATGATTCTCGGAAAGTCAGTTTTTTGAGGAACACCAAGCTTTTTCCTGTTTTTCTGCTCTTTTTTGTTTGGAAACTTTGTGTTATGCTTGTTCGGGTGAACTTAACGAAGTGGAAGGAAGGAAAGAACGTGACGAAACTTTTACCACGCGATTTATGGATTGTGATTGTGGGCATGGTACTTTTATATACCGGCTTATCGTTTATTTGGCCGTTTAATATGGTTTATATGACTGGCGAGCTTGGCATGTCAGGAACGGATGCCTCGCTGGTACTTTTAGTGAATTCTTTTGTGGGCATTATTTCAAGCATTATTGGCGGCTTGATTTTTGATCGCTTTTCAGGCTACATCTCGCTCTGGATTGGAACGGTGATTCTCGTTATTGGAACACTGAGCTTGTGCTTGTTCCACGGGTATCCGACTTTTATTTGGAATTTATGGCTTGTTGGCTTTGCGATGGGCATGGTTTTTTCAGGCTTATATGCTGCGGCAGGTCTGACGCACCCAGCGGGGGGAAGAACCGGCTTTAATGCGATTTATGTGGCGCAAAATATTGGCGTTGCGGTTGGTCCGTTTTTGGCAGGCTTACTTAGTGACTTCGGAATGGGGAAAGTTTACTTAGGGGCCTTTCTGTTTGCGATATTTTATGCGGTTTTCTTTTTTGTTTTCTTTCGTAAAATTGATTGGAAATCGGAACATATCGGAAGCGAAACGAAGCATCGTAAGCGCGGCATGAAGCGCTCGCGGCCCACTTTGATTGGGCTTTTTTCGATGATCCTTTTGCTCGCTACATATTTATTTTGTCAGTTGCCGCACGTTCAGTGGCAATCCAATTTATCCACTTATATGACAAGCGATATTGGGATTTCAACGGCGGAATACGGCAAGCTTTGGAGCTTGAATGGTGCGCTTATTGTTCTAGGCCAGTTTGTTTTAATTCCGATTGTGGCGCGCTTTAAACGACATTTACATGTTCAAATTTATATCGGGATTTTACTGTTCGCGTTATCGTTTATTGTGGCGATGCACGCGAACGTTTACAGCGGCTTTGTACTTGGGATGATTTTTCTGACTCTTGGCGAAATGTTTGCTTGGCCGGCGATTCCGACAATCGCCTATCAGCTTGCCCCGAAAGGAAGCGCGGGTCTTTATCAAGGCCTTGTGAATGGGATGGCGACGGCCGCACGGATGCTAGCACCGTTTTTAGGAGCGGTTGTTGTGGAAAACTTTGGCGGGATTACAGCCCTTTTTGTGGGCATCTTTATTTTGCTCGGGATGGCTGTTTTATCGACCATTTTACAAAGGAGTTTGCAAATTCGAGACAAACGAGACAAAGCTTTGAAAGGGGAAGAGCTTAGTGAAAATCTATGAGAATGCCAAATTTTATACGATGCAACAAGAAGGGGATTTTGTTCGGAATGTTTTCGCTCAGGATGGCGTGATTCAGGCGCTTGATGTGGATCCGGATGCGTATCCAGAGGCGGAACGGGTAGACTTGGATGGGAAGACGGTTTTCCCTGGTTTCGTGGATTCGCATATTCATTTATTGTGGTATGGGCAGGCACTAGATCGTTTGAATTTAAGCGAAACGACAACCAAGCGAGAAGCGTTAGAACTCATTCGGCGTCGGGTTTTTGATCTTGAAGCCGAAGCTTGGCTGTTTGTGGAAGGCTATGATGAAAATAAGTGGAGCGATGATGCGACACTCCTAACTCGGTGGGATTTAGATGGGGTAAGCGAAAACCATCCGATTCTTGTGCGACGTATTGATTATCACAGTGTAAGCGTGAATTCGGCGTTGATTGATGCGGCTAAACTGGTGCGGCAGGAAGTGAGTGGTGGCGAGATGGTTCTGGATGAATCTGGCGTGTTTACGGGGATTTTGAGGGACAATGCGACTTATCTTGCAACGGATCGTTTTCCTGTTCCGACAAATGAAGCGATTAGTGCTTGGCTTAAACTTGCGGTGCGGGACTTATGGAAAAAAGGTGTGACTGGTGCGCACTCGGAAGATTTGCATTATTTTAATGGCTTCGAAAGAACACTTCAAGCTTTCCGCGATACGCTTTCGGAAGATTTTCCTTTCAGGGCGCAACTTTTGATTCACGATGCCGAGTTCGATGTGTTTGAAGGTTCGGCTGAGCGGTTCATGGATGGTGATCCTTTTGTTGAACTCGATAGCATGAAAATTTTTTATGATGGAACGGTGGGTTCTAGAACGGCTTACATGTCGGCGGGCTATCATGATAATCCAGAGGAACATGGCTTAAAGATTCAAACGGATGAAGAATTCGAGCGTTTAGTCAAGCGTGCGCGTAAAGCTGGACTGCCAATTGCGATTCATATTTTAGGCGATGCTGCTTTTCGGGATGTGATTCGGATGTTGAAAAAATATCCACCAAAAGCTGGGCAGCATGATCGCATGATTCATACGCCTTGGCTGACAGATGAGCTGATCGAAGAAGCAAAAGGCATGCCGCTTTTATTTGATATTCAGCCCCAGTTTCTTTCGAGTGATTTGCCATGGGCACTTGATGTGCTTGGCGAAAATCATCCACCTCGTGCGTTTGCATGGAAAACCCTGCTTGAAAATGGCTTTGAATTAGCTGGGGGAAGCGATGCACCGATTGAAATTCCAAACCCGCTTTATGGCATTCATGCTGCGGTGATGCGGACTGCTAATAGTGATTTAACCGGAAAACGCTATTTTGAAGATGAAGCACTGAGTGTTTACGAAGCGATCGAGCTCTATACGACAGGAAGCGCAAAGGCTAGCTATAAACCGGATTCGCGTGGTAAATTAGCGCCAGGTTTTGCGGCGGATTTTACAGTGCTTGAAGCAGATCCATTTGAAATCGCAAAAGAAAATTTGCGTTCTATTAAAGTCGCAAAGACCATCGTCAACGACCGCGAAGTTTATCCGAGCAAGAGTTGACGAGGAGAGAAGAAGATGTTATTATTTGAGTGAAAAGAGAGCTGTGGGGGACACAGCTCTCATGCGAAGCACCATTTAAGATGGCGGCTAAACTTAGTTGGATAACCTACCAAGCTTGCTCGGTGAACCACTCTCTGTCAAGTAGACAGAGGAAATATAAAAAATATTCTCCTAGATTAAATCTAGGAGTTTTTTATAT
>NZ_JAATJW010000096.1 GCF_011800755.1 Listeria valentina | reverse complement strand
TTGTTAGTGTTACAAATGGGGGTTGTTAGTGTTACAAATGGGGGTTGTTAGTGTTACAAATGGGGGTTGTTACTAGCTGAAAAGAGTTGGCACTCTATGTCTGAGATGTGCCCTAAAAAGGTTTTAAAAAGATTTTAAAAAGATATATAAAAAGAACCTGACTTCTGCAAAACAAAAAAAGGATATTTTGCTACCGCAAAAATCCCCATCCTAAAAACCTTAAAATCATAAAGGAGTGAGCCCAAAAACGGCTCACATTTAAAAAAATTTCTCCGTTCCACTCCGCCTCGCTCCCGCTCGTTGGCAAAAGACGTCTATAAACATGCCTAGTTTAGGCGAAAACCTAGGATTTGGTATGTTTTTAACCTGGCTTTGCCGTTATATGGGAAAAGTGAAGGCGACTTCGTCGGTCAGGGCAAGCCCTAACAACCCTTTTCAAACAGGCTAAAAACGTGTCACGTTTTTTAAAAAGTAAAAACGCATAACCCGTAGGGTTTATCCTGAAAAAATGAATCTAAAGTCCTGAAACTCCACCCCCCTATGACGTGTGGGGTAGAAAAAAAGCGCTTTTTGCATAAAAGTGCACGATTTGGTAGACTGAAAGAAATAAGTGCTCGTTCTGTTCTTTGACAACCTCATGCTTCTTTTTTTCAGCCCTTCCGAAAGGGCTATTCGCGATGAAGGCGGGCGCGTAGCGACGACAGTCGCTAGCGACAGCGAAAAGCGTTCGCCTTTATCGCGACCGTAACCCCCCCCTACTAACAGGGGGGTAGAAATGGACAATGAAAATGACAAATCCACTGCGCCTGTAAGCATGAGGGTCGAAAAAAACGTGTCACGTTTTAGACAGCTACATACAACGAGAAGTGAACAAAAAGTAAAAATCGTTTTAAACGAATCACAAGGACGTATGAGCAATTTTAATGGGTATCCATATAAAAACATTCGAACGGAATAAAAAGCTCTCAAAACGTCTCTTGCGTCGTCTGAGGGCTTTTTTTACTTGGATCAGTCCAGTCGGAAACTTTTCTGGCATGTTTTAAGTTGGTCGTCTGCTTCGTCCAATTCTTTTTTTCGCATGTTCTTTAACCATTTTTGTATGGCTTCCCCTGTCTTCGCTTCGAAAGCCACAGCTAATTGCTCCTGAATCGCTTTAAGTTCATTCTCTGCCTTTTCTTGCTCTTTTTGAACAGCTGGAAGCTCTTCTTTAGACTGTTCCACTAGTTGCTTAACATCGGATTTAGCATCTTGTTGAAGGATTTTTAATTGAATTTGTTTTTTGAGTTCGCTTTCTGTAGACAAGAGAGTAGAACGCTCACTTGCTGATAAGTCCTTTTTTTGAAGCTTTTCTTGAACGAGTTTGAGTTGATACTGACTTTCATAGTTTGTATCTCCCATCGCTTTTGCGCGTTCTCGTTGATAAGTATCTCCATACATCAAGGATCACCAGCCTTTGCTGTTGGCTGCTATCCAATTGCCCAGCTGCGTATCTTTTTCTCGAAACGTCTTGGCTGCCTCAATGAGTTCAGCTTGAAAGGCTTTTAATTGTTTTTGGGTTGCCAGATTTTTTTGATAGTATCGTTCAAATTCTTCTGGGTCGTAGTAGCAATAAGTCCCATTTTGATAACGGGTACTTAACTCCGTTAAAACGTCATCGACGTTCCAGGAAGTAAGCTCGCTATAGCGACCGCCTAGTCCTGTTCGGTCATCGAGTTTATTTCGGATTTTTTGCGATTTTTTTTTGTGGTCTTCTTCAATATGCTCCAGGTCACTTTTCGCTTGTTGGAGTTCGTGAAGTACACGGTCAATATCTTGTGCCACTCGTATAATCCCCTCGGTATCGATTTTTAGTTCCATTGCCCCGTCAGCTGAAAAACAGCCTTCGAAGGTTTCGTTATAGTGTCCTGGAATCGCGCCAAAAACCCCTTTTAAACCCACATCAACAGTGTTTCGTTTAGCTACATATTGGGAGCCAATTAGGGGAGCACCCATCTGTTCATAATTTCCGATCATGTCATCATTGTGGGTATAATCTACGATAGACTTATCGTAGTAACCTTCACGTACTTTTTTTTGGTATTTCTCAGGTAATAGTCGATAAACATTGGGGCCTGCAAATGTAGTCGCGCTAAAATCATGAATAACGGAGTTGTAATGGGATAGTCCTGCCCCTAAACTATGTCCTGATGATGTAGGGTTGCTTGGCTTATATTTTTTAAGGACCGTATCTGTCCAATCTTTGGAAACTTGAAAGGCATTTTTAGATTTTCGGTCTAAGCTCGTACGAGCTTTTGAGCCAGCAAAAACATTAATCGTATCGGTTCGAATAATGTCCCATATCTCTTTACTGCCCCTATAAGTAAAAACCATGTTATCATAATTGTAGTGAAGTTTACCGTCTTTCCCTTTTTCTTGAGGAACTACAGCAAATGCTTGCGTATTAGTAGGTCTATCATTGAGTTTAGCAACTACTTTCCAACTTCGTTTTGAGCCGTTTTCTAGAGAAATATCAAATTTTTTCGCATTTAGGGTTTTATCTTGATAAACAATTTCAGAAAGCCTAAAGTATTCTTCATCAGTAAAAACTTTTTTTGTAGCCAAAATAATCATCCTTTCATCTCTGGAGGTCTTTTATGTCTAAACGAACTAAATTTATTATACTAGTAGTTATTCTAATTGTCATAATCTTATCCATGGTAGGAGGGTATTTTTTTGTGAAACACAAAGAACAAGAAAAAAAAGAACGAGCTTTTTTTAATGAACAGGAAGAAAAAGTGATAGTTTATCTTAAATATAATGTACCAAGTTATAAAAGCGTCACGTTTACAAACGAGGAATTTAATCCAATTGGATTAAGTATTGATGGGTATATAAATAATGATAAAAGGCTAAGCTTCACAGCTGGCAAGGATGTAAGAACATTCAGTTATTCTGAAGAGCTAGACAAGATGTTTAAAACCCCTACGAAAAGCTATATAGAAATTATGAAAGAGAAAAAGACTAAAGCTCCCAAAGAAACGTCGATGACAGATGCTAATAAACAAGCACAGACCATGGAGGAAATAATAGCCGATGCGCGAGCACGGGAAGCTCAAATCTTTAACCGAAATCGCCTGTATTAAAGCTTTACAAAAAGCCATGCATTAGCTAAACTAAAAACGGCTTTAAAACAAGCTGCAGGTTTCTGTTTGTTGGGCAAAGGGAATAAACGCCTTTTATCCAGGATGCTCACATTTTTGTGAGCTTTTTTTGTGCAAAAAACTAGTTAACATAATGCATCTTCTAGGAAGTGCTTACAGCGCCAAGGGTTCGTACGAACCTACTTTGTGAAAAACGATTGGTCTACCTGGTGGCTACTGGATAAAAGGCGTTGTTAGGCGTTTTTGAAAAAGAAATAGTTTGTGAAAAAAGAACTTGTTCATAGGTTCGCTTAGATGTATAATCCACTTTGCTATCGTCTCGAGTAGCAAAAATTTTAAATACTTGTGTGAGAAAAACAAATGTCTTCGGATGCTTGTTTTTTTTCTTGTGCAAAATGAAACAAAAAGTACAGCAGAGATAGCTAGTGTCTTTGCTTTTTCCTATGAGTTAGCGTCCAAGGGCGCACTTATACATTGCTCCGCAACGTGTGCAAAAAGCCTGGATTTTGTCGCCCTTGTTTCGCGCTTTTAGTTCCTCATTTTCTAACAGCCAATAAGGTGTTATGACTAGGCCAATAGCCTGCTTGTTTCTGGACAATTCCTGGATTAGTACCTGGCCGTCAAATGGCAGGGTCTCAAATCTGAAATAGCTTGCAACAGAAAGACTTTCAGTGCCCTTTAGCAAGGTAAAGAAATGGAAATACTTCCGGTTTTACCCTCAAAAAAAGTTTTTCTTTTTTTGACTGGTGAAAATCGTCTGTTCTTTCTTCTCCTTCTTCATGGGCAACCAGACTCATGAGCGAGAAAATAAACGTTTGAAAAAATGACTTTTGGTGTTAGAAGCTTGTTCGCTTTCTTGTTTGGCTTCTTCCAGGAATAATTGATTTTTCTTTTGCTCCAGCTGGAGCAATTGTTGTTGTTGATCTAAAAGTTTTTGTAAGTTGGCAATTTGAAGGTCTTTAGCTTCTGCTTGTTGTTGAAGTTGGTCATCTTTTTTTTGGAGTTGGTTTTCTAGACTTTGAATGTAGGTTTCTAGGTGTGAAAAATCGGTAACTTGGGTTTGCGAATTCGCAAACTGGTTCCCAGTAACGTTTGCGTTTGCGTTACCACCTGAATGGGTCGTAAAGCTTTGGTATATCAAGGAAACACCTTTAGGTGAAATGGTAATCTGGTTCCCGTTAGTTACCGCAAACCGTTTGCGAAATTCGGGTGTTAGTCGTTTGCGAATGGCTTGCTTGGAAACGTTCAATTCTTCCGCCAGTTCTCGAATGGTTTTATTGTCCATAGCGTTCTTCCCATTCCTGCATATCCTGCATATATTTTTGGACGACATCGTTATACGTTTCATGAAGCTCGTGTCCGTATTCGGCTAGCTTCTGTTGAATGGATTGCCATTCTTCAAACGGTTGGAGAGTAGGCTTTTCGGGAATATAGGTTTCCTTTGCCCATTCAGGAAGCGTTTCTTTAGATTGAGTGGATGGTGATTTCCAGTTAGGGACGTCGTACCGTTTTTCAGGTAAAAAGGTAAACTCCAGGAAGGCAATTTTGTTTTTCCCACGTTCTTTGATTTTAGTGATTTTTAGATTTTGAAAATAGATTGTTAGTTCTTTAAGTATTGGTTTCAATACTTTTTCAGTAATTTTAGTCATCTGATAACTTTTTGGAACATCCAACAGAGCACGAAAAGTTTCCACGGAGGTTTTATAATATCCTGTAAGTCTATATTGCTTTAATAAACGATACATTGACTTGGCATAACTTGACCGTATCTCAGTAAATTCAGCTAATTCATATTTTGTAAACTCACTCTCTAACTGATTGAGAATATGACTTAATTTTGGATTAGTAGAAATTTCAATTTTTTGTTCAGCAAAATCAATAGTAAATCCAGTAAATAAGACGAAGTATGATTTTTTATTTTCTTCTTGTTCCCAATAAGTCAGTTGAAGCATCTTTTTATAAATATTTTCTAAGTCGTTGGTAAATCGTGAAATGGAACGAGAAGAATAATTACTTAGTTCACGCAATTGTTCAAAACTAAAAGTGACAGATTCTAAATTTTTATCTTTCATTTTTGAACAGATAGCAAAAAAAATATCCATTTCAGCGCTATCAAATTTTCGCATTGGAACAAAATTTAATTCATTTTTATAAATAACAGTTTCATTTGCCATATAATTCACCTCAAAAAAAGCATATCACAACAAATGGAACCCGTAAAATAAAATGGGGGTTGTTAGTGTTACAAATGGGGGTTGTTAGTGTTACAAATGGGGGT
>NZ_JAATJW010000095.1 GCF_011800755.1 Listeria valentina | reverse complement strand
AACGATTTTCTAAGCGTTAAATTTTGCGCCTTAATTTTATACCTTTTAATCGCCTTTTTACGGGTCATATCTTTACGCGAAGGCATCTTAATGCCCCTTGACGTGTTATATAGTTGCATGCCTGATGGATACAAGTGCAGACGACCGCCTTTAATTACCCGTTTCGACTTGTTGGACTTCGTATATTCAATGTTACGTGCTCCAGGAACGCTCAGGAGCTCGCTCACGTGTTTTTCTTCTTCTTCGGGTGTCAAACCCTCAAAATCATCTTCATTCACTTCTAGGTTCGTCAGATAGCTTGTGAAGTATGCTCCGATATTATCTGTCTTCTCTGGGCGCTGAATTTTGACATAGCCATGTTTCCAAATATTAGCAAACTCCTCATTTTCGATGAACACTTTTTTCAATGCTGAGTACTTCAACAACATATGAAAATGCCAGTCGCCTTTTTCATGGGGTTCAATCGCACGTACAAATTCTAAATGACCATAACCCCCCCAGCGCTTTTTAGAATAGTAACGTAACCGCATGATGAATTTTTTAAATTTATTTAGGGCTACATCATGATCAAATATGTCATCTCTAAACGTCAACGTAATCCACAACTCATTGTTTGCACCTGAAAAGTTCGCATTGATGAGATAAGATAACCGCTTAAACGATTGACGCATGGAATTCATGTTGTCCCTTCTCGTTTTAGACAGATTATATGTACCAATCTCCCCCGTGCTTTTCACCAGATACTCCGACCGATTTAATTTTAGAATCGGACAAGTTTTATTCCAATGTTGCATATACTGCAGTTCAATAATCCGACTCATATCTGTTACGCGTACATAATCATGGTTGTTCATGAACGCATCAACTTTTGTCACTTCCAAATCGAACACCTCCCAGTGTAAAATCGCTTAGCATAGCCATTACTCGGCATTTTCTGCTAAAGTTTAACTAAAATCAAGTTAATAAGAAACTCGTCGCTCCGCTCCTCCTTTCCTCGGCTTCGCCGCTTGGCATCACTGCCGTTCGCCGTTTGCCTGTCGGCACGTCGTGCCAATCGCCTACGCCTTCCGACCTTTTTTTATTACTTGTAGGAACGCAAAAAAACAAGACAACTGATAGCCCCCGTAAGAATTGCCGTCCATTCTTTACAAGGTATCTGCTATCAATCATCTTGTTTTTTTAATCAAATTTGATTGACTTATAGGAGTATTGTTTATACAATCTAAGTATCAGGTAACACCCCTGATATCTTAGATTGGTCTATCCAATAAAACCTATATGCGAAGCCTCGTAAGAAAGGTGCGCTTTCCTACTGGGGTATAAAAAGTCTGATGAGTTGTCGCTCACAGGCTTTTTTCGCGTCCGTTATGTAATTTATATTTATTCTATCCTGTTTCGCTCGTGAATTCAAGACAAAGTATATCGAACTAGGAAAATTGATTCTTTCGTCGTACGTATGTTCTTGTTTTTAAACGAACAGTCCCATTAAAATTGACAAATTCCAGCATTATCTAGTACGATAGTTCCGATAGGATACAATCAGTATGCTATGGCTACATATTTTCATTCAATCTCTAAATGAGTATCATCTTCCTATTTGTCACTTGTTGACAACCCCTGTATGAACTTTCCCTTTTCTTAATACAGGGTTCTTTTTTTGCTCTTTTTCATGTGTTTGTTTCGTCAAAAGGAACGTTTTAGGGTGCACTTATTTAGTAACGCGTTCCTTTATTTTTATAACGATTTCCTAGAAAAAGCTTCTTATTTCAACGTTTTGACCACTCCACTTTTAGAATTGTGTTGTGTTTGTTTCTGGAAAAACCACCATTCAAAAGAAACGCTTTTTGAAAAAAGCTCCGCAAAAACTTTCATAAAAAACAAAAGTCAAAAGCTTTTCACTCGCCGTTAGGCAGGCAATCGGATTGGAAATCCGCTTGCTACGCAATCAGTGTGGTCATTCAGTCGCTCGCGTCAACTCCTTAAATTCCTTCCGCTTTGCTCCAGTCAGACATTTACCGTTGACCCTTCCTGCTTAATCCGTTCTTAGCGCTTGAATACGTCTACCACGCACTATACAAATCATCTTGACTATTTCGCATGCTATCCGCCTGTTTCGTCACTAGCCATTCTTGCACTGCATCACCTGTTTTCGAGTCAAAGGCATCTTTCAACTCTCGTTGCAAACTCGTTAAATCTTCCTGGGCTGTCGGATAATCTTTTTGTAATTTTTTCATCGTGTCGCTCAAGTCTGATTCTATTTTTTCTGCCCCTTTATTTACAGCCCTTTTTAAGGCGATTTTCTGCGCTTTTCGGACAAGTTCTCGCTCTGCCGCAATCATGTTGGCACGCTCGGCAGGCGTTAAATCTTTACTTTTTAGCCGTTCTTTTAATACGCCTGCTTGATATTTATACTCGCCTGATGCATCGCCTAATGCTCGAGCTCTCTCCCTTTCATAGGTATTCCCGTACATGCTTATTTGCCTCCTGTGCCTTTATTTCATGTTGGCCGCTATCCAGTTCCCTAATTCGTTATCTTTTTCTCGTATTTTCTTCGCCGCCTGAATGAGTTCTCGCTGAAACTCTTTCAGCTTTTGGATGTTTTTTTCATTCGATTCATAGAATCGTTGGAAGGCTTCGGGGTCATGATACGTATAGATTCCATTCTGATATTTCTTTGAACGTTCGGTCAATATCTCGTCCACGTCCCATATCGTTAACTCGCTATACTTCCCACCTTCAACCGTTTCATCATTGAGTTTATTTCTTAACTGTTTGGATTTTTGGTTCACGTCTTCTTCGAGTTGTTGCATGCGTTGTTGAATCTTGCGCATAATCGACACAATGTTATCTATGCGCCCTGCATACGCAATGACCGCATCTGGATTCACTTTGAGTTTAGCTGTCCCATCTGCGTTAAACATACCTGCAAATGTGCCACGCATATGCCCCATAATAATAGCTGTCCCGAATGCTTCATTCGGGTTCGTATCCATAATGTACTGTTTTCCTATAATTCGTTCATTCGGTACGATTTTACCGACTGGATCAAGTCGATGCCTGTAATCCGTAATAAGTCCCTCAAAATCGCCATTTTTCACTGCCTGTTGTTGTTCTTTTGATAACAAACGGTAAGGATTCGCCGCCGCATATGTAACCGCCTGTTTTTTGAGTTGTACCGCCATAAATTGCGCCAGGGCTCCGCCCAAACTATGCCCCGTAAAACTGCAATCTTTTATTTTATATTGTTTCAATGTTTGATTCACAAAATCCTGATAGTCTGTAAATTGATTCTCTCCGTTTACTTGCCAGGAAGCCACGTGTAACAGCATTTTCATAGGGATTGACGTATTTGCCTTCCAGGCGTTTTTGGCTATTTTTTGTATATTTTTACCCTGCGTACTTTTTAACTTCATATCAGTGTTGGGCTTCAATCCAATTCCCATTTTTGCAAAGTCTGTTACAACCCAATCTTTGTACATTGCGACTATTCCTGATGTTTCAGAACCACGCGATGCAAACACCACATTGTCATAATCCGTTTTCCCTTTTTTGTAGTCCTTTGCTGGAACTACAGCGACAGCTTGTAAGCCACTTCCTGATTTGTCGACTGAATTAATTACTCGCCATTTTGAACCATCTTTTGTTTTAACTAAACTTCCTTGTTTTAAAATATCATTTTTATAAACTCTATCAGCTAAATTAAAATACTGTTCATCTGTAAATTCTGCCATTTTCTTCACCTCTATGTTATATTTATCTTGTATTGCGTAATGACGGGAGTTGACTTCATGAAAAAGAAAACAAAAACAAAACTAAAAATTAGTTTAATTATACTGATTATACTACTATTTGTCATACTTGGAGGGTACTTATACATGAAACATCAGGAAAAAGAATTGATGCAAGAACAAAAACCACGGATTGAAAAATTTCTAAAATACAACTACAACAATATAGAATCTATTACGCTAACAAAAACTTACACAAACCCAACTGGTGTAGTACATATTGAAGGTTACTTAAACAATAATGAAAAACTAAAAATTGATGCTCCTTTAGACGGAATAAATGGTGTTGAAGTCGTTGACACTCCGACAATATTCGATGACAAATATTCTAAACCTGGATACGAATATAAATCTAAAAATGTCACTGACATTGAAGCCGAAGAAAAAGCAAAAGGAAAAGAAACTAGTGCCATTGATGAACCTAAAAAAGACCGTTCTGTCGCTGAAATTTATGCCGACATGAAAGCTACCGAAGCCGATATCCTTAAAAGTAATCGACGCAATAACCCTAATAGTTGATACTCAGAGTCTTCACCTTTGAAGGCTCTTTTTTTACGCCCTAGATTCAAAAAACAACAAGCAACTAAACGGCAGCAGGCAGGCACTTTTGGGTAATATGGGTAGCCCCCCGTTTTTTTCTATCACCTTAGCAAACCTTAGCTTTTTCTGTTAAATAATCGATTGAAAAAGCCCTTGTTTTCGCTTTCTGACTCGGTTTTCGCTTCTTCCAGGAACAACTGGTTCTTTTGCTGTTCCTTTAGCAATAATTGTTGCTGTTGATCGAGTAGCTTTTGCATACCCGCCAATTGTTCATCTTTGGCTATTAAATGTTTATGTAATTGTTCTTTTTCAGCTTTTAACTCTTTATTTTGCTCTGTCAACCTGTCAACTTCTTTGACAACTTGGTTGTCATTTTCGTTGTCATTCTGGTTGTCAGGTTGGTTTACACTTTTCGTTATAAATTCCACTGCATCAGCATTTAACTTATAAACCTTGTCAACCTTTTTAGGTGTCAACGTTGACGGCAACTGATTGACACGCTTATAAATAGCTTGTCTGGATACACCTAACTCTTTTGCGAGTTCAGAAATCGTCTTTTCTTGATTCATGATACATGGCCTCTTTTCTTGTCTTAAACAAGTTTTCAACATTCTTCAACATTGTATCAGAAATGTATGGTTTTGTTCGGTTCTATTCGAATTTCTGGAATAAATGGAGCCCCTAAAAGGACGCACTTATACATCGCTTCGCAACGTGTGCAAACAGCGTCGATTTTTTCGACCTTGCCGCCTGTACTTCCACGCGCACCTGACAAGTTTTGACATGAACTACCTTCTCTCTTTCATTGCTAATTTCATAGACACGCGTTACAATAAACGTGCAACTAATCTAATAACAACCTTTAACCGTTTTATAGTAACAAAAAGCAAGGGCATTTATGCGCTTGTTTTTTGTTGTTTTCCACTCCACAACTTCGATTTTTTCGATGTCGCTAAAACCTACGAAAACCACCATCTATTTTTAGGCATGCCAAATAAACCCACGTTTTTTTAGGTTTTTTTCAGGCTACTTGTGCTTGTTTTGCTTCTTCGATTGCCTGTAATCGTTTATATTTATTTTCGATTTTATCGAGCTCATTCATGAAATAAGCAATTCGCCATGTTTCAGCGCCTTCTTCATAGCAACGAGCCAACTCCTCCGCATAAGCTTCACGCAATGCCAGAATAGAATCTTCTTTCCAAACACCCAAATTATACTGTTCGATGATGAGAATGTTCTCAAAATCGTTGTCTAAGTCCTTAATCAGTAA
>NZ_JAATJW010000094.1 GCF_011800755.1 Listeria valentina | reverse complement strand
CCAAGACTCTTCCATTCTTATTTTACTTTACTTCTCGTTTCTCGAAACTTCCATCCATAGATAATAAGTAGCAACACTCCTGAAATGATAGAAATCCATCTAAATAATTGATTAAATTTTGCTTTACTGACCCCACCTTCATCTAAATAAATATAGGGGTCTGTATATAAAGCTATCATTCCTGTATGTAACAAAATCAACACTATTATAAATATAAGCCCAAATTTGGAGCTCCACTTCTTTTGAACAATAAATATACCGCTGTATGGCAATAAAAAGAATAGTATGTATAAGCCAAAGGATAAAATAGCGAACCAAAACATTGCACCGTTCATTAAGTATAAATACCCTGATTCGTACACTAATATGGTTGTTAATACGAAGACAACAACTATTCTCACACTATTATAATTCCATATTTTTTTCATCCTGTATTTGTGGTCATTCCTTTCTCTCATTCTAAGATTGTTAAAAGTCCTTTCATAAATTATAGCATAGAATGAATTCTAGGTTATCCCATTATCCCATTAACAAGTATCTATCACAAGACGCAAAAGAAGCTGCTGATTTAGAACCAGCAGCTTCTTCCTTGTTACTTATCTAATTTCAACTTCGCAAGCGCCTCTGCCATTGGATTATTAAATGGCTCCTCTTCCGATTGATTTTGCTTTTTCATGTAATTCGCCACATCGCGCTTGGAAACTTTTCCTTTTTTCTCCTTGCCGCGACGCGCTTCAAACGCCGAAAGTTTTTCGCGATGGCCACAAGTCGAGCAAACGAATATCTGCTTATCCCCCTGACCTCGCAGTTCTAATTTGCGATGGCAATTCGGACAACGCGCATTTGTCAGTTTCGCAAGTGGCTCGCGGTGCCCACATTCCCGGTCCTGGCAAACGAGCATCGTGCCACGTTTTCCTTTCACTTTAAGCATCAACTTGCCGCAATCCGGGCATTTTTGCGCAGTTACATTGTCATGCTTAAATTTCTTTTCGTTTTGTTTGATTTCAAGAACCGCTTTTTTGGCGTATTCACGCATTTCGCCAGTAAAGGCTTGCTCCTTTAGTTTCCCCTTTTCAATTCGAGCCAGCTTCTGCTCCCACTTGGCTGTTAATTCTGGGGACTTCAAATCGACTGGAACTAGCTCAAGCAATTGTTTTCCCTTCGAAGTGATGTGCAGCTCTTTTCCTTGTTTCTCGATCAAAAAGCTGTTGAATAACTTATCAATAATATCCGCGCGGGTGGCAACCGTTCCAAGTCCTCCCGTTTCGCCAAGCGTCTTCGCAAGCTCCTTATCCTTAGAATCCATATATTTCGCCGGATTTTCCATCGCAGAAAGTAGCGTCGCTTCGTTAAAGCGCGCAGGCGGTTTCGTCTTTCCAGTATTGAGATTTACAGCGCGCACAGGGATTTGGTCGCCTTTTTTCACCTTCATCACAAGGTCCGCTTCCTCATCTTTCCCGTAAACAGCTTTCCAGCCAAGCGATTTTACCACTTTCCCTTTAAGCTCGAAGTTTTGATTCCCAATTTTCGCTTCCGCTCGCGTTTCTTCATAAATATATGGCTCGGAAAGCACCGCTAAAAAGCGCTTCACAACGAGTTCATAAATTTTTCGCTCGCGATCTGATAAATCAGCTAAGGAAACACTTTCTTCTGTCGGGATAATCGCATGGTGATCGCTTACTTTTCGATTATCCACAAACGAAGCATTCGCTTTAATTCCCTTATTCAAAATTTGACGGGCGGGTTTCGCAAATTCACCGCGACCACAAGCTTCAAGTCGCTCTTTTAGCGTAGGCACAATGTCATCCGATAAATAGCGTGAATCCGTTCGTGGATACGTTAACGCTTTGTGGCGCTCATAAAGTGTCTGCATCGCGGCAAGCGTTTCTTTCGCCGAGAAATCATAACGTTTATTGGCATCCCGTTGCAGTTCCGTCAGATCATAGAGTCCCGGTGAAAAAGTTTTCTTTTCCTTCACAGAAACCGACTCGATTAACGCATCTTTTCCGCGCAATTCTCGTTCGATCGCCTCTGCTTTTTGCTTGTCGAAAGTCTGCCCTTCTTTCCAAGCAAAATTTCCTTTTTCCGTGACCGCCGTAAGCGTGTAAAATTCTTTAGGCTGGAAACTTTGAATTTCCTTCTCACGATTTAGTAGCATCGCAAGGGTTGGCGTTTGCACACGACCACAAGAAAGCTGTGCGTTATATTTCGTTGTGAGCGCCCGAGTCGCATTAATACCCACGACCCAATCCGCAACAGAACGCGCAACCGCGGAATGATACAAATCCTCATAATCTCTACCCGGACGAAGTTTTTTGAACCCTTCCCGAATCGCCTTATCCGTCACAGAAGAAATCCAAAGCCGCTTCACGGGTTTTTTTACTTTCGCATAGTCGAGAATCCAGCGCGCAACAAGTTCCCCTTCACGCCCAGCATCCGTTGCAATCACAATATCAGCAATATCGCTACGATTTAATAATTTTTTTACCGTTTCGTATTGTTTTCGTGTGTCACGAATAGGCACGAGTTTCATCCGATCCGGTAAAATCGGCAAATCATTCAAGTCCCACGATTTATATTTTTGGTCATATTGTTCAGGATCCGCAAGCGTAATCAAATGGCCAAGCGCCCAAGTGACCACATAATTTGAACCTTCCAAAAATCCATTTTTCCCGCCGCCTTTAGCACCTAGCACGCGAGCAATATCTTTTCCAACAGAAGGTTTCTCTGCAAGTACAAGTGTTTTCGTCATTTTTAAACCTCTCTTTGTTTCAATCTTGTTCAAGCTTTTCATTTTGTAAAATTTGTAAGAAGAGCATACCATATTTTTCCAATTTCACAGCTCCAACGCCTTTAATTCGCAACATTTCTTCTTCATTTTGCGGCAAATAGCGACACATTTCGCGCAGCGTTTCATCTGAAAAAATCACATACGGTGGCACATGATCTCGCTCTGCCAGTTCACGCCGTTTTTCGCGCAGTAGTTCAAATAGCCCTGCATCCACATCTACAGCAATCCGAGTTGCCTCAGCCGCTTCTTTTCGCATCACTTTTTCCGCGCCGCGAAGCACTTGCACGGCTTTGGCAGTTAAATGAAGAGACGGAAACTGTCCATCCGCCGCTGCTAAAAATTTTTCAGCCGTTAAATACTCAATCAATTGCAAAACGTCCTTTTGTGACTGATCCTCCATCAAACCATGTGTGCTCAGCGTTTCAAAATGCCACTGCTTCACTTTTTGATCTTTAGAGCCTGTGAGCACCTTAGCCACCATGACTTTACCAAATCGTTCGCCCATTCGCTTGATGCAAGAAAAAACTTGCTGCGCTAGAATCGTCACATCCGTTTCGGCACGAGTATCCAGGCAGTTGCTACACTTCCCGCAGTTTTCACATTCCTCGCCAAAATACTGCACGATATATTTTTGCAAACAAATTTCCGTGTAGCCATACCCCGTCATTTCTCGCAATTTACGAAATTCATTTTCCTTACGGTCTTCCGGTAGTTCCGATTGTTCAATTAAATAATGCTGCAAATGTGCATCTTGCGGTGAAAAAAGCAAGATACAATCACTCGCGAGGCCATCCCGACCAGCCCTACCCGCTTCCTGATAATAAGCTTCCATATTCCGCGGCAAATTATAATGAATCACAAAGCGCACATTCGACTTATCAATCCCCATTCCAAAGGCATTAGTCGCGACAATCACTTGAACATCATCATAAAGAAAAGCTTCCTGTGTCTCTTCCCGAAAGCTATCCGAGAGTCCCGCATGATACTTCGCCGCTTTGATGCCCGATTTCACGAGCATCGCTTCGATGCGCTCGACTTCCTTGCGGGTAGCCGCATAGACAATCCCGGATTCCGCTTCATTTTTTCGCAGATAGTCAGTCAAAAAGCGATCCTTATCTTGGCCTTTGACCACTTGGAATGCCAGGTTCTCCCTGGAAAATCCCGTTTGCACGCGATTTCCCTTCCGAATTCGGAGCAACTTACAGATGTCATCTGCGACAGCCGGAGTTGCCGTTGCTGTGAGAGCAACGACAAGCGGCCGATTAGGCATCTCATTCAAATGCTCACACAGCCGCAGGTAACTTGGGCGAAAATCATGCCCCCACTGTGAAATACAGTGAGCCTCATCAATCGCAAAAAGCGACACTTCCACTTCTTGCAAAAGTTCTTTAAACCCAGCAGCCTCAAGCCGTTCAGGGGCA
This sequence comes from Listeria valentina, assembly GCF_011800755.1. Classification (GTDB taxonomy): domain Bacteria; phylum Bacillota; class Bacilli; order Lactobacillales; family Listeriaceae; genus Listeria; species Listeria valentina. The sequence continues at coordinate 1,623 of NZ_JAATJW010000094.1, read as the reverse complement.
ATATATAAAAGTTTGACGCCACTTCCGGAACGAATCAAATTCAGTCGCTCATTCGTTTCGCGCATCGTAAGCGAACTATTGATAAACGTCGCCCCAATCCCTGCTGCCTGAAGCGCATCCACTTGGTCCTTCATGAGCGAAATAAGCGGCGAAACAACAATCGTCAATCCGTCAAAAATAAGCGCCGGAATCTGATAACAAAGCGATTTACCGCCACCAGTTGGCATGACAGCGAGCGAATCCTCGTGACGAAGCAAATGCGCGATCACATCTTCCTGCCCTGCTCTAAAAGTTGCATATCCAAACTGTTGTTGCAAAACTGCACGAGCTTCTTCCATCATCGCAGCCGGCCTCCTTTTCATTACATCCAGTATAAAGCTTTTAAAAGCTAAATAAAACCCTTTTGGAGAAAAACGTATTTTCGGGGGAAAGCTTTCATTTCCAAGCCTTCCTTATCATTTTGAACCATAAAAAAGGTTTTTGGGACATGTCCCAAAAACCTTTTGACCCGATTTTTAATTCCATTTAAACAATCCATCTGGATCTGAATACAGCTGCTGTCTGACCTCTTCTGCAATTCTTTCTGCTTCTTTTTGCAATTCTTCAATTGGTGTTGCAAGAAGTTGTTCAACCATTTAAAACATCTCCTTCCTTTAAAAATTATAGCACTCTAAAATTGAAAATACGAGTTTAAGCTTCCATTTTTGAACGTTTTTTCCATCTATAATACGTGTAAATTAAATTTTTATAGGGAATGTCTTCTGATTTTAAATAAGCCAGAAAAATAGCATTCGATTCAACAAATTCCAAAAGCACATGGTGGACAGGGGATAAACGATATCCTCATCTACTAAATCATTCGTTATATATACACAAGTGTGTTCAAAGACATTTAAAATGTTGCCACAATCATACTTCCCGCATAAAACGATTTCCGTTAATTGATGTTGATCGAGCTTTCTCTTGTTCTGCATCTTAAACCTATTTTTGCTATATCCCTCGCGATCTGGCACATTTTTATCTAAGTTAGCTTTTCCTTCTTTCGTTTTCGCATAATAAACGCTTATCGCTGGAATAAGTGTACTCGCAAAAATCCCCAAGACTTTAATCGAGTACTCCGTCAGCATTCTTTTTTCGTTAACATTTTTTTCATCGCGCATTATTTTAAGTTGGTTGATCCCAATCCAGATTGAAATAACAGCAATAATCGTTGCCAGTAAAGCAACAAATTCCATGATATCTTTCAAAGTTAAATAAACACGGTTTTCTCCTAAATATGAAAGAGTTTCATTCATAATATCCCCCATTCTGTTGAAGTAATTTGCGCCGGCTGTTTATTTAAAATATCTACTCCATCGCTTTAGAAAAGTAAAGCCTTTCTCGCTTGTTTTTTAGCGTGACTTTCTGCCTTTTTGTACCTTATTTCTAAAAATGAAGCCACTTCTCTAACTTATGCTTCCATATAAATATCCAAAACACATAGAATCACTTCAAAAAAGTTTTTCCACACAAAAAAACCAGTATGGAAAAAGGGAGGAAACCACATCGGTCAAAAAAGGGAGTTTTGGGATTTTCATTTTATAGGGGAAAATGAAAATGTTGTGTTTGTTGTTAGCTTATACA
>NZ_JAATJW010000093.1 GCF_011800755.1 Listeria valentina | reverse complement strand
ATAACAAAATACACTCCTTCTAAAGTGAACTAGATTTTTTATTCCTAGTGTCTACTTTATAGGGAGTGTATCACCTGCTATTATCTTATACAAAATTTTTCACATGGAATCTCCATCTATTGCAGAAGTTGCTCAAGAATGCTCTGTTAGTTCGTCCATTGTTTATAAAAATATAGAGTATTTGAATGAATTTCTAATAAACTATGATCTGGAGGTCAGACTATCACCGCTTCGTTTATCGGGGAATGAAAAACAAATTCGTTTTTTCTATAAACAATTTTTCTGGTTTGTTTTTCATGGATTAAAGTGGCCTTTCAATAATATTTCTGAACAAGAACTAGCAGACATTATACAACAAGAAGCTCCTTTTCTACTTACAGGTAAAACAAATATACTAAGAGAAAGTATTCTTTTTGATATCGCTATTATTGTATCGCGTCGAAGGAATAAACAATTTATTTCTTCTCAAGTTAGCTACTTTACCAATAGCCCACTAAATAAAATAATTTGCTCGGCAGGAGCTCTACAAAATATAAATACCCCTAAAGAATACCAGCTTTTGGAACGTTCATATCATATTGCTTTACTTGAAGGAGATTCCCCACTTAGCAAGGATTTTAACCTTATGCAAGAATTACTCTACTTTTATCGTGATCAAAACAGCATTCCATATCAATTAATGATTTATCTTATGGAGATAATTAGTCGGTTTTTAACAAGTACAGATTTTACTATAATAAATACGATCTCTTTCAAAATGAATGTGATCCGATTATTTTCTCAGCTTTTTTATTTTAAGGGTGAAAAAAAATTTTTCTTTCCCCTTTTAAATAAGGAAGAAAATTGTCAAAATCCATTTTTAGTTAATCTTCTTGACTTTTTAGTAAAAGAATTGATCAACTATTGTCCTGAGCTAAGCCATGATTTGGTGTCTCTAAAGCAAAAATTAAAAAATCTTTTAGCTAACTATATTTCATTTACAAAATATCTTCCAGAGATCATTATTCTGCTTGATAATGATATATCACCACTTCGCGAACGTATTATATATCAAATTAAGTCACTTAATTATAATTGTATTTTTATTGAGTATCCAGATTGTTCACAAGACTATGATTTACTTCTTTCAAACTCAATTGTATTAAATCTAGAATGTGATAAGTTTTTTATGTTCTCTTATAACGAACTAACTGCGCATGACTGCGTATTATTGGAGCAAAAGTTAAAACATATTACTCATGAAAAGTTGAAGAGACCTTAATTCCTTTTTTAGTAACGGTCACTTGAACAGTTGCAGTGATACCATCTTTGTCCACTTTCATAATCTTTGGGTTAGCGCTTGTAAAGGTTAGACTTTGATCAGTTGCATTGCTTGGCGTGATCGTCACGTTTATTTGAATTTTTTCTCTTTCTTAACCATTTTGCCTTCAATTTGTGTTTCCGCCTCTTGATGATTATTCAAAAAATAATGATAAACCTTAACATAATTCAGCAAAATAAATAGTATTACACAAAATATAAATATTTTTTCCTCAATATTAACTTTAAAGGGCAAACAATCAGATCAAATCTGGAGTTGTGCAAAGTAATTCTTGTGGAATAAGTGCGTATGGTTTAAAACTACTTGCAGCAGAAGGCGTTAACTATCTTAGTATCTACCTATAGAAGTTTGACTTGCAGTATAGTATGGTGCCCCAAGCTTTCACTTTAATAATTTGTTCTGCTTGTAGATATAATGGCACGGTATTTTGAACAAGTACATCATCAACGCTATCTCCTCTAGTGCAATATCTAATTACGACGTTGCAAACCGAAGTCAAGTATATAAGCCGCTAAACGAGCTACAGACCCAAAACATCATTCTATCCTATCACCCACTACAAATGATTCCTTGCAACGAACAGCTTCTTTCAAAAACAGTAGTATCCCAAGAAAACTAAGGCATTACAAAATAAAAAGCAGAGATCAAACAAAAGTTTTTAAAAAACTTCATTTGATTTCTGCTTTTTTGTTAAAACTAGTCACTTTTACTTATCCGAAAGTTCCGTTTCACGCTTCATAGTCGCTTCCACACTGTGCATCACACTCGCTACAAACGCATCATCCATGAGCGAACTCACACCAGCGATCGTCGTACCGCCAGGGGAACAAACCTGATCCACAAGCTCATACGGGTGTGTTTCACTTTCAAGCACCATTTTAGCGCTACCAAGAACCGCCTGAGCCGCAATTTCGAGTGCTTGCTTCTTAGCAAGTCCCGCTTTAACCCCCGCGCGAGCAAGCGAATCAATAAAAATATAAATAAACGCAGGCGAACTTCCAGCAAGAGCCGCAAAAGTACTAAAATCTTTTTCAGGAATACGCGCCGTGTTCCCGACCGCTGAAAAAATCCCCTCAACATTTTGATAATCTTCCGCGCTCACAAATTCGTTCCCGCAAACCCCAGACATTGACTCGCCAATTGTCGCATTCACATTCGGCATAACACGCACAATCCGCATTTCTTCACCAACAAATTCCGCCAATTGCTCCAAACTAAGCCCGGCAGCAATCGAAATCATCAGTGGCCGCTTCGCCTCAAAAGCCGATTTCAATCCCGGTAAAATCATTTCAAACACATAAGGCTTGACCGCCACAACAACAATATCAGATTGTAAAACCAAATCCTCAGGTGTGGCCAGCACTTTCACGCCAGTCTTTCCTGCAAAAGTTTCCGCTTTTTCTTTTGTCCGATTAAAAATCAAAATATCTTCGGCAGGCATTTTCTTTACGAGGCCACTAATAATCGCCTGTGCCATATTACCAACGCCAATAAATCCTACTTTCATCATTTCCGCTCCTTTCAAGGGGTGTCCAGTAAAAATATAGCATTCTTCCGCAAAAAACGCACCCATAAAGGATGCGTTTCTTACTTATTTCGCTTCAAATTTTTTCACAACCGCAGCAGGCTTCCGGTCTCTTACTAAGAAACTTAGCAGCCATCCAAGTGCCGCAAACGCCGCAGAAACAAAAAACGCAGCTGTCATTCCACTCAAACTAGCATCCGCCGCATGTTGCGCATAACTTTGCGGATTTGTTGCTAGAAGCGATTTCCCTGGCATATGATCCTTTGTTACATTCGTCAAAACAGTAATCATAAGTGCCGTCCCAATCGAGCCTGCAATTTGCCGAATCGTGTTATTAACAGCCGATCCATGATTGATCAAGTGATTAGGCAAGGCATTCATCCCCGCTGTACTTACCGGCATCATCGCCATCGAGATCCCTAAAAAGCGAATCGCATAAAACAGCATTACATGCCACATTGGCGTATCCGCCGTAAGAAACATAAACGGTACCGTCCCTGCAGTCAAAATGGTCAAGCCGATTATCGTCAGCCAACGCGCCCCGATCTTATCAAAAATAATTCCCGTGATCGGACTCATAACTCCCATCAAAAGTGCACCTGGAAGGAGTAACAATCCAGATTGGAGCGCTGTCTCCCCGCGGATACTTTGAATATATAACGGAAGTACAATCGAAGTTCCAATCATCGCCATAGTCACAATCGAACTAATAACAACTGACAACGAGAACATCGGGTATTTAAACACGCGGAATTCTAAAATCGGATTATCAATTTTCAATTGTCTCCAAATAAACAAGGCAATCACAATCGCTCCGACAATCAAAGTTGTTACTACGATCGGGTCTCCCCAACCGTCATTTCCGGCCGCACTAAATCCATAGAGAAGCGAACCAAAGCCGATCGACGAAAGCACAATCGAAAAGAAATCAATTTTAATATCCGTCAACGTCACAACTTTTTTCATGCCAAAGAATGAAAGTAAAATATCGAAAATGGCAATCGGGATAAGAACCCAGAATAAAACTCGCCAATCGAAGCTATCCACAATCCATCCTGATAGCGTTGGCCCAATGGCTGGAGCAAATGCCATGACAAGCCCCATAATCCCCATTGCTGCTCCCCGTTTGTCTCTCGGGAAAATTAAAAGAAAAATCGTTTGCAGTAGCGGCATCATAATCCCTGCACCAGCTGCTTGAACAATACGTCCAACTAGTAATACAGAAAATGAGCCCGCAAGAGCCGCAATCAATGTTCCTGTAGCAAAAACGACCATCGCTGTGATAAATAAAATTTTCGAATTTATTTTTTCAATCAATAAAGCCGTAACAGGAATCATAATTCCATTTGTAAGTAAAAAAGCAGTTGTCAGCCACTGCCCAGTTGCTGCTGTAATTTTTAAATCATCCATAATCATCGGTAGCGCTGTAGCAAGCAGCGTTTGGTTAAGTACAGCTACAAAGGCTCCAATGACCATCGTCACAACTAGTAGAGTTCGATTAAATGGTCTCCCATTAACATCTACCGGTTTTTCTTCTGAAATTGCGTTCACATAGACTTCCCCTTCCCAAATAGCATTTCTGTGAATACTAGTAGTATAATCCAACAATACTAGTTAGTCAAGAAAATATGACCGCATAGTCATTTTTATAGCAATTCATTAATTTGCAATTCAAGCTTTCTAATTTCATCTTCCAAATTCTTTGGTACTTGCTGTTTCAAATATAAAATCGCACCTTGAATGATGAAGCTTCGAGGCGTTTCTTTATTGTTCAATTCAGCCAAGAGAGCATTTAGCGTTTCTTTGTACTGCCACTTATCTGAGTCCGCAATTTGTTCAGTTTCAATTTTTTTCAATAAATCTTCCACCAAATTTTTCAATTTTCCCATCCGACGTTTCTTGAGTGACAAATGATCTGGCGTGAACCCATCCATATCCTCATCCGTAAGTACAATTTCTTTTGTCTGAACGACGTCTTTCACAATAACTTCCATCCGGTTCATCACATAATCCACAGCCTCTGGTATCCTCTCCCCATCTTTATTGCGTTTACTCGAAACAAATACAAAGAGAAGAATCATCCCTGTTAGCATCATCGCAAGATCATTCAAATAGGGTTCAGTATCTTTCCCATACACAAGCAGCATCTGCTCTTTGATCCATTTAACACTCCTTGAACGTACACTAAGAAGAAACTGATTGAAATCATCATCAAGAGTTGCTTGGGAGAAGCTAATATTCAAAATTTCCGCATTTTTAATATGAAATTTTACCAGCAATTCGATACAAGTCTTAAATTTTGCCTTTTGACTCTTATCTTCTTCTTGCATGATTTGATCTAACCTTTGATAAAGAACCGAATACTCCTGTTTAAAAATTGTAATAGCTAGCTCTTCTTTCGACGTGAAATAATTATAAAATGTTCCTTTGGAAATCGCACTTGCCTCTACTATATCCGCAACCGAAGTCAGTAAATAACCCTTTTTCCTAAAAATCGTTTTCGCTTCACTTATAATTCGCCGTTTTTTATCTTTCAACACTTCATCTCCTCAAGATAATTACACCCTAAGTATAATAAAAATAAACCCATAGTTCAAGTTAATGCAAAATAAAAAAGACATCCTATTTAAGGAGTCTTCACTTGATGCCGGCTGCAAGAGTCGAACTCGCGACCTACTGATTACAAATCAGTTGCTCTACCAACTGAGCTAAGCCGGCTAAATTATTATAAAAGCCACTTGCCGGGCTTGAACCGGCGACCTCTTCCTTACCATGGAAGCGCTCTACCAACTGAGCTAAAGCGGCAAAAAAATAGGCCAATATACAAAAAAATGGCTCCACAGGTAGGACTCGAACCTACGACCGATCGGTTAACAGCCGATTGCTCTACCACTGAGCTACTGTGGAACAATATCTTGCCCGGCGGCGACCTACTCTCACAGGGGGAAGCCCCCAACTACCATCGGCGCGGAGAAGCTTAACTACCGTGTT
>NZ_JAATJW010000092.1 GCF_011800755.1 Listeria valentina | reverse complement strand
TCTTTCCAAACACCCAAATTATACTGTTCGATGATGAGAATGTTCTCAAAATCGTTGTCTAAGTCCTTAATCAGTAACGATTTTCTAAGCGTTAAATTTTGCGCCTTAATTTTATACCTTTTAATCGCCTTTTTACGGGTCATATCTTTACGTGAAGGCATCTTAATGCCCCGTGACGTGTTATATAGTTGCATACCTGACGGATACAAATGCAAACGTCCGCCTTTAATTACCCGTTTCGACTTATTGGACTTCGTATATTCAATATTACGTGCTCCAGGAACGTTCAGGAGCTCGCTCACGTGTTTTTCTTCTTCTTCGGGTGTCAATCCCTCAAAATCATCTTCATTCACTTCTAGGTTTGTCAGATAGCTTGTAAAGTATGCTCCGATATTATCCGTCTTCTCTGGACGCTGAATTTTGACATAACCATGTTTCCAAATATTAGCAAATTCTTCATTTGCGATGAATACGCTTTTTAATGCTGGATACTTCAAAAGCATGTGAAAATGCCAGTCGCCTTTTTCGTGTGGTTCTATTGCGCGTACAAATTCTAAATGACCATAGCCGCCCCATCGTTTTTTAGAATAGTAACGTAACCGCATGATGAACTTTTTAAACTTGTTCAACGCTTCGTCGTGGTCATAAACATCTTTTTTAAACGTCAATGTAATCCATAGTTCATTGTTTGCTCCCGAAAAATTCGCATTGATTAGATAAGATAACCGTTTGAACGATTGACGCATTGAGTTCATGTTATCCCGTCTCGTTTTAGAAAGTTTATATGTACCGATTTCGCCTGTACTTTTTACAAGATACTCCGACCGATTTAATTTCAGAATCGGGCACGTTTTATTCCAATGTTGCATATATTGCAGTTCAATGATTCGGCGCATATCTGTCACGCGCACATAATCATGATTATTCATGAATGCATCAACCTTTGTTACTTCCAAATAAAACACCCCCAAGTGCAAAATCGCTTATTACAGCCGTTCCTCGGCATTTTCTGCTAAAGTTTAACTAAAATCAAGTTAATAAGAAACTCGTCGCTCCGCTCCTCCTTTCCTCGGCTCCGCCGCCTGGCATCACTGCCGTTTGCCGTCGCCTGTCGGCGCGTCCTACCATTCGGCTACGCCTTCCGACCTTTTTTTATTACTTGTAGGAACGCAAAAAAACAAGACAATCGATAGCCCCCGTAAGAATTGACGTCCATTCTTTACAAGGTATCTGCTATCAATCATCTTGTTTTTTTAATCAAATTTGATTGACTTATTGGCTCTTTGTTTATAAGATAAGGGTATCACATATTACGTGATATATTTATGGCTTAAAAAGCTAGAAACCAATAATTGCGAAGCCTCATAAGAAAGCTACTTCCTTTCTTATCGGGTATAAAAAGTCTGTTGAGTTGGTCGCTCACAGGCTTTTTTCGCGTCCGTTATGTAATTTATATCTATTCTATCCTGTTTCACTTGTGAAAACAAGATATAGTGTATCTATATCAGAAAAATAATTCTTTTGTCGTACATACGTTCTTATTTTTTCGCTTTATCCACAAAGAAAACTTGACAATTTAACCATGGATTAGTACGATAGTTCCGATAGTATACAAGCTGTATGCTATGCATTCACATCTTCAACCATTTAATCCCTAAATGAATATCATATCTTCTTTTCTTTTGTCACTTGTTGACAACCCTGTATAGCTCGCCTCCTATTATGAGTATACAGGGCTTTTTTTATGCGCATGTGTTTGTTTCGTCAATAGTAACGTTTTAGGGTGCGTGATTCAAGAACCTATTTCTTTATTTTTTGAACGTGTTCTTTCATGACCCATCGCCTTTTTTTATTCGGTAATTCAACACGAATTACACTCGTGAACACCTTTAAAACAGGCACCTTTGCCCCTTTAGGAATGCACGTATAATCATCGGCTAACATCTTCACTGTATCGCCTACCTGTATCATATAGACACCTCATTTCTACTTTGTGGTGTATTTATGGCACTCTTCGATGGATCTTTTTTAAATCATCTAGCAAAATCCAACCTGTCAAGCCACTTTCAAAACGGACTCTTGCTCCTATTTTATCTTTTATTGCCAAAACAACCCCTTTTTCTTCTTTTCCTGCCACAAAATAGTTTTCTTTTACTTTGACAACATTTCCCACTTGAATCAAATGCACAACCCCTTTCGCTTTTTGTAAAAAGCTCCGCAAAAACTTTCATAAAAAACAAAAGTCAAACGCTTTTCACTCGCCGTTTGGCAGGCAAACGGATTGGAAATCCGCTTGCTACGCAATAAGTGTGGTCATTCAGTCGCTCGCGTCAACTCCTTAAATTCCTTCCGCTTTGCTCCAGTCAAACATTTACCGTTGACCCTTCCTGTTTAATCCGTTCTTAGCGCTTATGTGCGCTTACCAGGCACTATATAAATCATCTTGACTATTTCGCATGCTATCCGCTTGCTTCGTCACAAGCCATTCTTGCACCGCATCGCCCGTCACTGAATCAAATGCATCTTTCAACTCTCGTTGTAAACTCGTTAAATCTTCCTGCGCGTCTGGATAATCTTTTTGGAGCTTTTTCATGACATCGCTTAAGTCTGATTCGATAGCTTCTGCGCTTTTATTAACAGCCCTTTTTAAGGCGATTTTCTGGGCTTTTCGGACAAGTTCTCGCTCTGCCGCAATCATATTGGCTCGTTCGCTTGGCGTCAAGTCTTTGCTTTTTAGTCGTTCCTTTAAAACATCAGACTGATATTTATATTCTCCTGACGCATCGCCTAAAGCTCTAGCTCTTTCCCTATCATACACATTCCCGTACATGCTTTTGCCTCCCGTATGTTTATTTCATGTTGGCTGCTATCCAGTCACCTAATTCGTTATCTTTTTCTCGAATTTTCTTCGCCGCCTGTATTAATTCTTTTTGGAATTCTTTCAGCTTTTTGATGTTTTTTTCATTCGATTCATAGAATCGTTGAAATTGCTCGGGGTCATGAAATGTATAGATTCCATTCTGATATTTCTTTGAACGTTCGGTCAATATCTCGTCCACGTCCCATATCGTTAATTCGCTATACTTGCCACCCTCAACGGTTTCATCATTGAGTTTTTCTCTTAGTTTTTTTGATTTCTGGTTCACGTCTTCTTCGAGTTGTTGCATGTGTTGCTGAATCTTTCGCATAATCGACACAATATTGTCTATACGCCCTGCTTGAGCAATCACGGCATCAGGGTTTACTTTTAATTTTGCTGTTCCGTCTGCGTTAAACATGCCCGCGAATGTACCACGCATATGCCCCATAAACACTGCTGTTCCGAATTTAGCATTTGGGTTCGTATCCATAATGAATTGTTTACCAATCGTCACACCATTAGGCACAATTTTTCCGACTGGGTCTAAACGGTGGCGATAGTCCGTTATCAAATCCTTGAAATCCCCATTTCTAATGGATGCTTGTTGTTCCTTTGATAGCAAACGGAATGGATTAGCCGCCGCATAGGTAACTGCTCGCTTCTTTAATTGAACCGCCATAAACTGCGCCAACGCACCGCCTAAACTGTGTCCTGTAAAGCTATAGTCTTTCACTTTATATTGTTTCAATGTTTGATTGACAAAATTCTGATACTCTGTAAATTGATTATCTGAATTTATTTGCCATGATGCCGTATGTAACAATACTTTCAACGGAATCGGTGCATTTACTTTCCATGCATTTTTTGCTAATTTCTGTACATTTTTCCCTTGTGTTTCTTTTAATTTCGCATCTTTACTTGGTTTTAGCCCAATTCCCATCTTACCAAAATCTGTTTGTATCCAGTCTTTTACAAACTGACCTGCATTAGGCTCTGAACCACGTGAAACAAATACCACATTATTATAGTCCGTTTTACCTTTTTTATAGTCCTTTGCTGGAACTACGGCAACAGCTTGCAAACCACTTCCTGACTTGTCAACGTAATTAATTACTCGCCATTGTGATCTGTCTGCTAAAGTAAAACTTTTACCCTTTTTTAGCACATCATTATTATAAACCCTATCAGCTAAATTAAAATACTGCTCTTCTGTAAATTCTGCCATTTTCTTCACCTCTATGTTATATTTATCTTGTATTGCATAGTGACGGGAGTTGACCACATGAAAAATAAAAAAAGGAAACGGATAATAAAAATCATTACAATTATACTGATTATTATACTACTTGTCAGTTTTGGGGGGTACTTATACATGAAACATCAAGAAAAAGAATTAATGCAGGAACAAAAATCACGTATAGAAAAATACCTGAATTATAATTTCAAAAATATCAATAAAGTAACTTTGACGGATACTTACACAAATCCAACTGGAGTAACTCACATTAAAGGGTATGTAAATGATGATAAAAACTTAACAATTGATGCTCCATTAAGTAGTCAAAAAGGCGTTGAAGTTGTAGACACATCAGACAAACTCTTTGACGATTACCTAAAAGAGAAATACAGATTCAACGTTCACAGTGTCACTGATATTGAAGCCGAAGAAAAAGCCAAGAAAAAAGAATCTAGTTCCACTGCTGAACCTAAAAAAGAACGCTCTGTGGCTGAAATTTATGCTGATATGCGAGCCACCGAAGCCGACATTCTTAAAAGTAATCGACGCAATAACAATAATAGTTAATACTCAGGGTCTTCACTTTGAAGGCTCTTTTTTTATGCCCTAGTTTCAAAAAACTGTAAGCCATTAAAAGGCATCAGGCAGGCACTTTCGGGTAATATGGGTAGCCCCCCCCCGTTTTTTGATAGCACCTTAGCAAACCTTAGCTTTTTCTGTTAAATAAACGACTGAAAAAGCTTTTGTTTTCGTTTCCCGATTCGTTTTTTGCTTCCTCCAGGAACAATTGATTTTTTTGCTGTTCTTTTAACAATAATTGTTGTTGTTGGTCGAGTAGTTTTTGCATGGATGCTAATTGTTTATCTTTCTCTTTTAGTTGCGAATTGGCTTCATCTAGCTGTTTCTCAAGAAATTCAACAACCGACAAAGAAAGTGTTTCTTTTGTCGCTTCTTTGCCGTTTCTTTTGTCGGTCTCTTTGTCGGTTTTCGCTTGCACTTTTTCCTTTAATATCTTCTGCCCATTAGGTTTAACAAGTATATAGCCTTTGTCGCTTTTTGTCGTTTCTTTTGTCGGCAAAGACTTCAAATGATACTGTATTGTTTGTTTAGTAACGCCTAGCTCATCAGCAATCTCTTTAATCGTTCTGTTCACCATGTTTACCCCGCTTTCTCCTTTTTTTATTTCTGGAGTATCGTCTCAATATTCTTCAACATTGTATCAGAAAAGTATCGTTTTGTTAGGCTCTATTCGAATTTCTGGAATAAATGGAGTCCTTAAAAAGGCGCACTTATACATTGCTTCGCAACGTGTGCAAACAGCGTCGATTTTTTCGACCTTGCCGCCTGTACTTTCACGCGTTCACGACAAGTTTTAACAAGTTCAAAAAAATATATAGATCATCTCTTTAATTGCAAATTCATAGTAAGAAACATATACTGAGAATAGCTATTCCTTGAATAGCTAACAATCTCGTCTTCAAACTAGAATCAGTAAAAAGCAAGGGCATTTATGCGCTTGTTTTTTACTGTTTTCACCCCCGCAACTTCGATTTTTTCGATGTTGCCCAAACCTACGAAAACCACCATTTCTTTTTAGGCATGCCAAATAAACCTCGACTATTTTCAGGTTTTTTCAGGCTACTTGTGCTTGTTTTTCTTCTTCGATTGCCTGTAATCGTTTATATTTATTTTCAATTTTATCAAGCTCATTCATGAAATAAGCAATCCGCCACGTTTCCGCGCCTTCTTCATAACAACGAGCTAGTTCTTCCGCATATACTTCACGCAATGCCAGAATAGAATCCTCTTTCCAAACACCCAAATTATACTGTTCGATGATGAGAATGTTCTCAAAATCGTTGTCTAAGTCCTTAATCAGTAA
>NZ_JAATJW010000091.1 GCF_011800755.1 Listeria valentina | reverse complement strand
CAAGAAGCATTCATGAAAGTCATGTATGGTGACAAAGTGAAGACAACTGATCTTGAAGATTTAGATCTCTCAGAAGAAAGTCTCTAATAAAAAATTGAAAACAGCTACTCGGGAATCCCTGAGTAGCTGTTTTTTGTTGATGTTAAAACGACTAGCTTTATGGTATGATATGAGAAGAAAATAATGGAACGGGTGAAAAAAGAATGAAGCAAGTTTTTTATTCAAATAGTCAGGAAGAAACGATTCAGTTTGCCGAAAAAATGGGTGAGTTGCTAAAACCGTTTGATCTTATCCTGCTTGAAGGAGACTTGGGAGCTGGTAAAACCACTTTCACAAAGGGACTCGCAAAAGGACTTGGAATTGATAAAGTGATTAAAAGCCCAACTTTTACAATTGTGCGTGAATATGGCAAAGGGCGATTACCACTTTACCACATGGATGTGTATCGGCTTGAAGAAGCTTCACTTGATGAACTCGGACTATTTGAGTATTTTGATGCTGGTGGCGTAAGTGTTGTCGAATGGGCTCATTTTATTGCAAGTGAACTCCCCGATATGTATTTAAAACTTACGATAAAACGTGTAAGTGACGAAAAGCGCGAGTTAATTCTTGAGTCTTACGGCGCTCGCTACGACCAGCTTTTAGCGGAGGTTATGAACAATGATTCTCGGAATTGATACAGCAACGGATACGATGAGTATCGCGCTTTCAAATAAGCAACAAATTGTTGGAGAGTTTACAACCAACCTTAAGAAAAACCACAGTATTCGGCTTCTTCCGGCGATTGATGCACTACTCAAGGAATGTCAGGTAAAACCAAATGAATTAACCAAAATCGCGGTTTCTAGAGGACCGGGTTCTTTTACGGGTCTAAGAATTGGGGTAACGACGGCCAAAACGCTTGCTTATGAACTTGAAATCCCTCTTGTTGGTATTTCTTCCCTTCAAGTTTTAGCTCAAAATGCGTCTTTTTTTGAAGGACCGATCATAGCTTTGATGGACGCACGGCGAAATAATGTCTATGCAGGTGTTTATGAAGTGCGAAAAGGCGAATTAATGAGTACGCTTCCCGATCAACATATTGCTTTAGTGGACCTTCTAGCTGGATTCGAAGCGGCGGAAAAATCGGTGCTTTTTGTCGGTGTGCTTTCAGAATCGCTTCAGGAAATCATCACCAAGAAGTTAGGAAGTCGGGCTATATTTGCTCCGCCTTATCTGACTTATCCACGAGCAGCTGCACTTGTTACTTTAGCAGAAAATAAAGCGGGAGAAGATCCGATGAGCTTTGTGCCAAGTTATTTGAAGCTCGCAGAAGCGGAGAGCAAGTGGCTTGAAGCGAGGGAAAAGCAGTGAATCTAACCTTTTCCAAAGCTGAGCTAAAAGATATTCCAGAACTGTTAACAATTGAACGTGCTGTTTTTAGTTCTCCTTGGACGGCGGAAGCCTTTCTTGGCGAATTTACGGCAAATCAATATGCGTATTATTTACTTGCTAAGCTCAATGATGAAGTGATAGGCTATGCGGGAATTTGGCTAATATTAGATGAAGGACATATCACGAATGTAGCCATCCTTCCTGACTATCAAGGAAATGGACACGGTGAAGCGCTTATGCGGGAACTGATTTCGGTTGCTCAAAAATTTGGAGCGAAGCATTTGACGCTTGAAGTTCGGACGTCCAATCAACCAGCGCAAAATCTGTATCGAAAATTAAAATTCCAAAATGGCGCACTCCGGAAGAATTATTATCCGGATAATGGGGAAGATGCGCTTGTAATGTGGGTGGACTTAACATGAGTAAAGAAAAAAAATTGATATTAGGAATTGAATCGAGCTGTGACGAAACGGCTGCTGCTGTTGTGCGCGGCGGAAACGAGATTCTATCGAACGTGGTGGCTTCCCAAATTGAAAGTCATAAACGTTTCGGCGGAGTCGTACCTGAAATTGCTTCTCGTCATCATGTGGAGCAAATTACGATTGTGATCGAAGAAGCGCTTGAACAAGCGGGTGTCAAAATGGCAGAAATTGATGGCATCGCGGTTACCGAAGGACCAGGACTTGTTGGTGCACTTCTTATTGGTGTCAGTGCTGCAAAAGCGCTTGCCTTTGCAAGTGGAAAACCGCTAATTCCAGTGCATCATATTGCTGGCCATATTTACGCTAACCGATTTGAAACAGACTTTAAGTTCCCGCTGCTTGCGCTCGTAGTTAGTGGAGGACATACTGAACTAGTTTATATGAAAGAAGAGAACTCCTTTGAAATTATTGGCGAAACTCGTGATGATGCGGCTGGGGAAGCTTATGATAAAGTGGCTCGAACATTAGGACTTCCTTATCCAGGTGGTGTTCAAATTGATAAACTTGCCGCAGAAGGGGAAGATACCTTTCATTTTCCACGTGCGATGATTGATGATGAGAGCTATGACTTTAGTTTTAGTGGATTGAAATCTGCTTTTATTAATCAGCTGCACAATATGAGACAAAAAAACTTAGAACCAAGTCCAAGAGACATGGCGGCTAGTTTCCAGGCGAGTGTGGTGGATGTTTTAGTTTCGAAAACGATTCGTGCTGCGCGTGAATATGGCGTGAAGCAGTTGCTTTTAGCTGGTGGAGTGGCGGCAAACCGTGGCTTGCGCGAGCAATTGATTGAAGAAGTGAATCTAGAACTTCCGGATGTGGAGCTAATTATTCCACCGTTATCGCTTTGCGGGGATAATGCGGCGATGATTGCTGCTGCAGGAACCGTGCAGATGGAAGAAGGACACTTTGCGGGGCTTATCATGAACGCCGAGCCAGGCCTAGAATTTGATGAAGTTTGATGGAAAAATAAAAGAAGCTTTCTTTGTTTTCGCAAAGAAAGCTTCTTTTTTAGTTATTTATCTTGAGGATTGCCTTTTCCTCGTAGGCCTTGAAAAATAAATCGGATGGCAGTCACAAAGTCAATCGCAGCCATGGCCATGATGACATATGCAAAAATGCCCCATCCGCCTGTATTTACTTGCTGGATGGCGAAGTAAACGAAAACAATGCCAAGGATGAAATAAAGCAGTCCTTGCATGAGATAACGTCGATTCATTGATTAACCTCCCATAGTGAGTCCGATGATCAGGACAAAAGTATTCATCAAAATATGTGCTCCCATCGGAACGATAATCCGTTTTGTTTTGGTATATAGATAGCAAAGAACTAATCCAATTAAGAAATAGGCAAGTAAGTAGTTCATATCCCCGTGAAGAAGAGCAAATAAAAATGAACTGATGACAGCGGCGCCGTGGATATTGATCAAATTTGCGAGCCCTCCATAGATCACTTTTCGGAATACGATTTCCTCGAGAATCGGACCTGTTATGCTGATGAAAAACAAGAAAATAGGCGCTGCTTTTGCATAGCCAAGCAAACTCTCGGTGTTGGCAGAACCACTTGGCATACCAATGAATAACGCGGTAATATAAATGGCAATGTACTGCGAGGCTATTAAAATGATAAAGCCAAGTACAATCCACAGTAAGCTAGTCGCAGAACTTGCTTTTTCCCCCAAAATGATTTTATTGGTTTCGGGTTTATTCCGGAGTACGAGCCAAGCGATCAGAAGTGCGAGTAGATTAGAGAAAATCGTCCAAATTACTACGGCTAAAGCATTTAGTGTCGTATCAGGTTGCGTGCTCGTTGCTTGAAGGATAGCTCGTACGATCGGGGCCCCAATGACTCCAGAAAAGAGCATGATAAAATAAGTAAATATGATTGTCCAATAATGTTTGGGCAAAAAACCGCATCCTTCCATAAAAAACTTCGTGTTTTACTTCTTTACTATTGTACTCGGAAGCGGTCGCTTTTGGCAAATGTAGTGGAAAATTTTTTTGTGAAACTGAATCCTTTCTGCTTGCAATTTTAACCTTTTTTGACTAATATAAGAATTGTGTTAGCACTCGAGTGATCGGAGTGCTAAAAGTTGCGATACTTATTTTAGAGGAGGTTATTATTTTGTTAAAACCATTAGGAGATCGTGTTGTTATTGAAGTGATTGAAGCAGAAGAAAAAACAGCGAGCGGAATCGTTTTACCAGATTCAGCGAAAGAAAAACCGCAGGAAGGAAAAGTTGTTGCGGTAGGTTCTGGTCGTGTGCTTGATAATGGCACAAAAGAACCTCTTGAAGTAAAAGAAGGGGATCGTATTATTTTCTCTAAATATTCCGGAACGGAAGTAACTTATGAAGGAAAAGATCTGTTAATTATTCGCGAAAGTGATATTTTAGCAGTTACGAAGTAAAAATAGAAAACGAAAGCGATATAAATTGGAGGGAATTAAACTATGTCAAAAGATATTAAATTTAGTGAAGACGCTCGTCGCGCCATGCTTCGTGGTGTAGATCAATTAGCTGATACAGTAAAAGTAACGCTTGGACCAAAAGGGCGTAACGTTGTTCTTGAAAAGAAATTTGGTTCACCGCTGATTACAAATGATGGTGTCACAATCGCAAAAGAAATCGAACTTGAAGATGCGTTTGAAAATATGGGAGCTAAGCTTGTTTCTGAAGTAGCTTCTAAGACAAATGACATCGCAGGGGACGGAACAACGACTGCAACAGTACTTGCTCAATCTATGATTCAAGAAGGCTTGAAAAACGTAACAGCTGGTGCCAATCCAGTTGGTATTCGTCGCGGAATTGAAAAAGCTGTTACAAAAGCGATCGAAGAACTACAAAACATCTCGAAACCGATTGAAGGAAAAGAATCGATCGCACAAGTTGCAGCAATTTCTTCTGGAGACGAAGAAGTAGGACAATTGATTGCTGAAGCGATGGAACGTGTTGGAAACGACGGAGTCATCACGATTGAAGAATCAAAAGGCTTCTCTACTGAACTAGACGTTGTAGAAGGGATGCAATTTGACCGTGGCTATACAAGTCCATACATGGTAACAGATTCCGATAAAATGGAAGCTCAACTTGAAAAACCATACATCTTGATTACCGATAAAAAAATCTCAAATATCCAAGAAATACTTCCGCTTCTTGAACAAGTTGTACAACAAGGTCGTCCACTTTTGATCATTGCAGAAGATGTTGACGGAGAAGCACAAGCAACTCTTGTTCTGAACAAACTTCGTGGTACTTTTAACGTAGTGGCTGTCAAAGCACCAGGTTTCGGTGACCGCCGTAAAGCAATGCTTGAAGATATTAGCATTCTAACGGGTGCGCAAGTCATTACAGAAGACCTTGGCCTTGATCTTAAATCAGCAACCATGGATCAACTTGGAACAGCGCAAAAAGTGGTTGTAACAAAAGATGATACAACTATCGTTGAAGGCGCTGGTGATTCCGATCAAATCGCAGCACGCGTTAACCAAATTCGTGCGCAAATGGAAGAAACTACTTCTGATTTTGATAAAGAAAAATTACAAGAACGCTTGGCAAAACTTGCTGGCGGCGTAGCAGTTATCAAAGTAGGTGCTGCAACTGAAACAGAACTAAAAGAACGTAAACTTCGGATTGAAGATGCGTTAAACTCAACTCGTGCAGCAGTTGAAGAAGGAATTGTTTCCGGTGGTGGAACAGCGCTTGTGAATGTTTATAAAAAAGTAGCAGAAGTGGAAGCTACTGGGGATGAAGAAACAGGTGTAAATATTGTTCTTCGTTCACTTGAAGCACCAATCCGTCAAATTGCGCACAATGCTGGACTTGAAGGTTCTGTGATTGTGGAACGCTTAAAAAATGAAAAAATTGGCATTGGTTTCAACGCAGCAAACGGTGAATGGGTTGATATGATTGATGCTGGTATTGTGGATCCAACGAAAGTGACACGTTCAGCACTTCAAAACGCTTCTTCTGTAGCAGCACTTCTGCTTACAACTGAAGCTGTTGTAGCTGACAAACCAGAAGAAAACCCAGCTCCAGCTCCTGATATGGGCGGCATGGGTGGAATGGGCGGCATGATGTAACAAAAGCCGATGAATTCGCTTTTTAAAGCGGAGGATAAGAGCTTTTAGCTTTGAAAGAAGCACATGGCCTACATTTTTATCTGCAAATAAAGAGAGGTCTCCGAAATTTTTCGGAGACCTCTCTTTTTGTTGTTAGTTCGTTTTGTGGCATGTGTTATAATCAAGGGTTTAGAAGATAAAGGAAGCTTGCCTTTTTATGGCTAAAGATTTATTATGAAGTTATGAGAAATTGAGACGTAGCAGTAAAAAGAACCATCGGAATGGGAGTTCTGCTAGGGATGAGTGGCGCGATTACGAAATGTCGGAAAAACTTTCCGAGGTTTTAGAGCTATGTTATTCTGAATGGTTCCAAAACAAATAATAAAGATATGTAT
>NZ_JAATJW010000090.1 GCF_011800755.1 Listeria valentina | reverse complement strand
CTTTGACACCAAGCATATATGACATTAACTTATTTTCAATATCCAATGTTAAGGATTTATTGAAATATGGATGACCAATAATATACATCTTCGAATCAAGCATTTCGCTCCATTTCTCATCCGAAGCTCTTTTTATATCCCTATCTAAATGCTCCTTTGTTCGTCGATTAATGTCAGTTGTTTCTCCTACATACACCATTTTCTCTTTAGTTTGCTGATTGTCAATTATGTATACTGTTGGATAATCAATTATTAATTCTTTTTCTACACTTCCATCACTTTCCAATTGAGTAGTTAAATCTTGAACTGCTTCCATTGAATAATTAATTCGTTTAATAACAGGTGTATTGGTGATAGAATCCATATATATCCCCCTAATATATGTCTATTTATGTTTAATAAAAGTAAATTTCATTCTATTTATCATTATATCAGTGAAAAATTGGATTTTCCATCCTGATAATTACATAAAAAAACCGCAAGCCAAGACTCGCGGTTTTTCTCTTCATTATTTTGTTAATTTTTCAAGAAACGCCAAGTAGCTATCCAAAATCGTTTGGAAGAACTTCTCTGTTGATGGTATGATCGCCCCATCTTCACCGATCGAGTCAGCGATATGACCAACATACGCTTCTGGTTGCTGCAAAGTCGGTACATTCAAGAATACAAGGGATTGGCGCAGATGATGGTTCGCTCCAAATCCTCCAATTGCTCCTGGGGAAGCTGTAACGACAAGCCCCGGTAAGTTATTCCACACGCTCTTTCCGAAAGGTCTTGAACCGACATCAAGCGCATTTTTCAAAACAGCTGGAACGGAACGATTGTATTCAGGCGTTACAAAAACGACACCATCTAGTTGCCGCACTTCTTCGCGGAACGTTTGATAGCTTTCTGGAACAGGTCCAAAATCATCATAATCTTGATTGTAAAGCGGTAACTCGCCAAGCTCTACAAAGACGCCTTCATAACCTTCTGGTAACAATTTTATAAAAGACTCTGCCACCTTTTTACTATACGAATCTTTTCTTAAACTCCCTACAAAAAATCCAATTTTCTTCATTTCATTCTAGCCTCCTGTTGTTTAATTACTTTTTCCATGCTACAAAAATAGTTCGAAGCCTTACTGCCGGGTTCTTGCTTTACTTTTGTGCTGCCAAAAAGCTTGCTGCTGCATCCATTGTGTCAGTGTGCACAAGATGTTTTTTACCTTCCCCGATTTCAAACACGATATTCTTGCCGTATTCTTTACCCTGATTGACTGCGACGAAACGCTTCACGGAGTCGATCGGAATTTTCGGATCTTCTGTTCCGTGCCAGAAGTAAAGCGGCCGCCCTGCCAAAAGCTCTGGGCGTAAACTCAAATCGAATTTTTCTTGCCAACTCATTAAATCCACGTAGCTTTTCGGAAAATCAACGTGAAAAGTTCGCGCCCGCTCAATGCCGCGGTTCCGGTAATCCACGATCGCTGGCTCGCCCATCAAACAAACGGCAGCTTTGATTTCAGGATAATGCGTGAGCAAGGCACAAGTTGTGATGCCACCCATGGAAAGTCCGCCGACGCCAATCCAGCCATTTGATAGCCCTTCTTTTTCGTAATGCTCACAGAGGGTTTCAAATTCAAACAAGTTGCCTTGGATGCTATTCCAGAAGGTAACGGATGGAATTGGCGATAAAGTCTGCTTGCGCTCACCATGATTAGGCGCATCCGGCAGGCAAACCCGAAATCCTTGCGCGGCTAGCTTCCTGCCTTGCGTCAAGACAAGCTCTTTACTAATTTGCCAGCCGTGATAGAAAATCACAAGCGGTAGCCTTTCCTCGGCCAGTTCGCTTTTCACGACCTCTAGCACTGGAATCGTATGGATTTGCTTTTTTACTACTTTATTCGCCATCTTGTTTTTCCTTCTCCTCTTATTTTATTCACTTTCAAAAAGTTAGCTGCTTATTTATAATAACATATTTGTGCGCCATTGCACGGAAAGTGCTCACCCCAGGAAACGCGCCGAAGCAAAGTCAATCGTACGCAGCCACACTTGCTGTTTCTAGCTTTCCGCCTCAAGAATTTCTGCCAGCCGCTTAGCCGCCGTTTGTGCGCTTTTTTCCGTCACGCGGGCAAAGGTCAGCCGCATCACGCCGCCTTTTTGCCCAAATACGAAGCCCGGCATTACGAGCAGTTTCTTGTCGAGAAAATGGTTGAAATCGCGCGCCGTCGCATGGCTAAGCGCTGGGAGCTCGACCCACAAATGAAAACCGCCGCTTGGAAGCTTGTAGCGCAACTCGCCAGGAAGATAGGTTTCAAGCGCTTCCACGAGCAAATCTCGCCGTTTTTTCAGCTCAGCGCGTAAAAAAGTCAAATGTCGCTCAAATAAATCAGATTCAAGGACAAATCGGGCAAGAACCTGTGGAAAGATACTCAAGCCGAAATCCATTTCCTGACGTGCTTCGGCTAGTCGATTGACGACCGCTGCCGGTCCATCCAGCCAACCGATTCGCGTCGTCGAGCCGAGGATTTTCGAAAGCGACCCGATATAAAGGACGTTTTCTTGATCCAATTTTTTTAGCGGTGTAATCTTCTGATCGGGCTGAAAGTGTAATTCGCCGAATGGGTCATCTTCCACGATGGGAATCTGGAGCTTGGCGCAAAGCGCTACAAGCGCTTTACGCCGCGATTCCGTCATCAAATTCCCCGTTGGATTTTGAAAAGTTGGGTTCGTGAAAACCATCTTGATGCGGTGCTTACGGTAAAGCTGTTCGAGCGCCTCAGGATTCGCCCCCGCCTCATCCATTGGCAAAGCAAAAATCCGCAGCCCCGCCGACTGAAACAAAGGTAGCGAATAAAAGTAAGACGGCGCCTCAATTGCCACCGCGTCCCCAGGCCTCAGTAAGCACTGCGTGATCAAAAAAATCGCCTGTTGAGCGCCGGAGGTAATTAGCAACTGCCCCGTTTCTCGCCATAGCCCTGTGCCCTCAAACATCCGCTTTTGAATCGCCTGACGTAGCGGCAAGTAGCCCAAGCTTTGATTGCTCTTTTCTTCCGCAAGAAAAGACTGCCACGAAAGACTCGGAGTTGCGATTTGCGGTGTCAATTCGATCGGTAGTTCCCCCGCCGAAAGATCGATCACCTCATCCGGATAAGCTTCCTTAAGCGCCGCGATCGCATCCAAATAAGGATTCGCTGCATTAAACGCCCCGCTATCCACATAATGGCGCCAGTTCGTCTTTGCTGAATCCAGCAATCCCCATTTTCCTTCATTGATCCGCGTGCCACTTCCCTGCGTTCGAATCACTTTCCCACTTGCCGCAAGCTCATCCAGCGCCCGAACAACCGTCGAACGATTCACATCCAAATAAGCGGCAAGCTTCCGCTCCGGCGGAAGCTTCTCGCCAGGCAAAATTTCCCCATTTGAGATTTGTTTTTCAATCAAATGGATAATCTGCTGATAAAGTGGTAAATCCTGTCGCTCCTCTAGTCGCCAAATCATCCCGCTTCCCTCCTCGTTAAAATTGGATGGCAAAAATCACATCCAATTGGCCGTTTCTGCTTAATTGCCATTAGCTTATCATAGGAAGTGAAAGAGCGCAATTTTGAAATGGAGGGTCTCTAAAATGGAAAAAACGACAGGAACTGAAAAAGTGAAACGCGGCATGGCGCAAATGCAAAAGGGCGGCGTCATCATGGATGTTGTAAATGCCGAGCAAGCAAAAATCGCAGAAGAAGCAGGCGCAGTTGCCGTAATGGCTTTAGAACGCGTCCCATCTGACATCCGAGCAGCAGGCGGCGTCGCGCGAATGGCTGATCCACGAATCGTCGAAGAAGTAATGAACGCCGTGAGCATTCCCGTCATGGCTAAAGCGCGGATCGGTCACATCGCCGAAGCACGCGTGTTAGAAGAAATGGGCGTGGATTACATTGATGAAAGTGAAGTCCTAACACCTGCTGATGACGAATATCATTTGCTAAAAAACGACTTCACCGTCCCATTTGTCTGCGGCTGCCGTGATCTTGGTGAAGCATTGCGCCGAATCGGGGAAGGCGCGGCGATGCTTCGGACAAAAGGTGAACCTGGAACAGGAAACATCGTAGAAGCCGTGCGCCACATGCGAAAAGTGAACAGTCAAATCAGCCAAATCTCAGGCATGAGCGAAGATGAACTGATGGTTGCGGCAAGAAACTTGGGAGCTCCCTACGAACTAATCAAAGAAGTGAAAACACACGGCCAATTGCCCGTTGTCAATTTTGCAGCAGGTGGTGTGGCGACACCGGCTGACGCAGCCTTGATGATGTCCCTTGGCGCAGATGGCGTCTTTGTTGGCTCTGGCATCTTCAAATCCGAAAACCCATCCAAATTTGCCAGTGCAATCGTGCAAGCAACCACTTATTACGAAGACTACAAATTAATTGGTGAGCTATCAAAAGAACTCGGCATCGCCATGAAAGGTATCGAAATTACCCATTTAACGCCTGACGAGCGCATGCAAGAACGGGGGATTTAAATTGAAAAAGACGATCGGCGTGTTAGCCTTGCAAGGTGCCGTAAGCGAACATTTAGCAGCCATCCAAAAAGCAGGCGCCGAAGCCATCCCTGTGAAGCACCCCGACCAACTCGGAGCCCTTGATGGATTGATTTTGCCCGGCGGAGAAAGTACGACGATGCGCCGCTTCATCAAGCATTATGATTTTGCTGAGCCGCTGCGTAGTTTCCATCAAGCAGGTAAAGGAATCTTCGGGACTTGTGCGGGGATGGTTCTTGCGGCGCAGGAAACGGATAGCGGGGAAGAAAGTCTCGGCTTGATCGACGCAAAGGTCGTTCGAAATGGCTTTGGCCGCCAGAAAGAAAGCTTTGAAGCCGCGCTCACGATCCAAGGAATTTCAGGTGGGCCATTCCAAGCTGTATTTATCCGAGCACCCTATCTCGAACAGCTTGGAGGCAACATCGAGGTTCTTGCAAAAGTAGAAGAAAAAGTGGTGGCAGCGCGGCAAGAAAAAGTGCTCGTCACAGCTTTCCATCCAGAATTGACAGATGATTTACGGCTGTTAGAACATTTTATCCGCGAATGTGTTTAAAAAAGCAACAAGCGAGCATGATTGCTCGCTTGTTGCTTTTTAGCCTAATTATAGATTGTTTTTTGATTGAATTTGATATATTTGATAAAAAACTTCGGCAAAATTTGTGTGAATTTTTTTTAGCGGGTACCAGGCTAGTCAATCAGCATCAAAACAAAGTATTTCCCAAACTACTAAAAATTATTAAAAGTAAAGGAATTCACTTATAAAGCAGGAAAGGGAGAGTAAGCGGACAATGAATTGTTCGTTATTTTTAGGAAAGGCTTTAACGACCGACGAGCAGCAAACCGTCACGATTAAGTTTGTCGATCAAACGGACATCGTCTATTAGCGCAACTTAAAAAACACTACATAGAAAGCATTGAATCTAAGCGTGTTCATGGACTTTCATATAGCACCATTAAAACACAGGTTCACGAGCATGTTAAACAAATTCAAGAGTAAGGAATTTTAGAGCTATCACCTTGAGGGAAAACAAACAATTGTGGTGGTGAATTTAGGAGGAAGAAGAAGCATTTAAAGTACGCTGTATTCAGAAAAACTTTCCGCTTTTAAATATTCTTGCAACTTATTTCGACTAATAATCAGTTCTTTATCGCATCTTTCAAAAATACCATAATCATCAAGTTCACGGATAGCTTCACTCGTTCTCGCTTTCCCTGCACCTGCAATTTGCGAAATGAACGTCCTGTTGGCAAAACTTGGTAACCGATATAAATCATCCGTCAGTTTTTCGCCAACTTGCTTAGCGATTCTTACTAATGCCCATGAGATTTTAACAGCCGTTTTTTTATTGGCAAGAATGTGAGAAAAAGATACGGTGATAAACTGTTTGATGATTTCTTCAATCAATTGGTGGTATTTGCGAGGATCCAAGTAGAGGTGAGATAGGAAGAATTCCTTTTCAATTTCGTAAATTTCAACATTATCGAGTGCAATAACTTGATAATGTATGAAGTCTTTAATCACCCATTCCGAGTGATTTTCAATAAGCGCTTCGGCATTGATTACATTGCCCTTAGTAAGAATTTCAGTGTGGATTTTCTTACCATCTTCCGTTGCGACTTGAACAATTAAGGTTCCCTTTTTGATGATCAAAATCCGATCATCTTTAACTTCTTTCGTGCTATAACAAATTTGTTGTGGCTTAAAATAAGTTGATTTCCAAAAAGTCGGATACCATTCTTTAGCTAGATCATTATCAATAATCATCATTTCATTCCTTTCATCATTTTTAGTAACGCTTTTATTTTTAGCAATTAAGTGGTTACTCAATTGATTAAGTCAGAAGTTTTATCCTTGATGTCATTATTATGTGAAATACTTTACTTTCACACCTTACTACCAATTTACCCGAACAGACTAAATAAGTAAATAC
>NZ_JAATJW010000008.1 GCF_011800755.1 Listeria valentina | reverse complement strand
AACATCAATAAGTGACATGTTTTCACGTCCCTTTGCCCATTTTTTAATCATTAAATAAATTTTCTTGTTGATTTAAGTTTTTTATTTCCAGTCTTACACTTGTTTCAGGTAACCACATGTTTAAAAAATCCATACCTGCTTCAAAATCTTTTTTTGAAAGATCTCCATAGCGAGGAATCAAAAACTGCTTTTTGAAGTCTCGCCACATTTGAGAAAAGACTTTTTTAGAAATAGCTTCATAGGCTTTGGATTGGTAACCCCCTAAAACGGATAAAGCTCGTTTCTTGCCTATTTCTTTTAAGGTATATTGCTGGTTACCATCGATTCGCATGGTATCTTTCAGCATAGCCACATCTGTTTTAACTGTTTGCATTTCCTGTAACTGGCGAATCATCATTTGTTCAATGCTCATAGGTTGATTGTTTGTCTTGTAATAATGATCAACCAACTTATCATAAACATCCCATGCCTTATTTGTGTTCAGTGATTTTGCATGTAACAATGCACCTTTTTCAGTCCAAAGGTAGAGTTTGTTTAGATTTTTCGCGACTTCGAAATTTTCGATTTTGCGTTTGAATGCCCTTAACTCCTCCCCTTCTAGTAAATAATAGTGCTTTCCTTCTTCATACCGCTGCCGATTATAGTTAAAGTTCTGTTGTATTTTTTGTAAGTCAACTTCATAAGCCTCTGCAATTTGTTGAGAAGTTAAAACTCTGGTATTTTCGAACTCCATAATTCGTAATTGGTTCATAATATCCTCCTTCTACTATTTTTGGTATACTCACTGTAGAAAGTGAGGTGATTTTTGAATGAGCTTTTTTCATTCCTTTGATGAATTTGATCACTTAGAAGAAAATTTAATCGCCATCATGAAACAAGCAACTTATATAGAAAACATGCTTATATCAAATAGCGGAGTTCCTTTTTGCGAAAAGAAGCTAACCGTTTCTTTAGCTTTAATTGCCAACCATTTAAAAAACATTACATTAGTGCACCGTGTTTCTAATTTTGAACACACTATGGTTAAGCTTTTGGAAACGTTCCAAATTCGTATGAGTGAATTTTTCGTTTTAGCAAAAAAGAAAATGACAGATTCTAATTACATTCATGATGAATTTTTTTATAACAACTTATTAAATCAATTTCATGAAATTCAAAACCATTTACCAGACTATATCCATGAAAACTATAAATATTTGCTCTAATCATTATTCAAATAAATTTCCATGTAAATTAGCCCGAATATACTTTGATACTGTTCAATACTTAGAACGTAATTCTTAAATTTATTTATACGGTTTGATCCGTTCGGATGTTCATCCAAATGTTGCTTCATTTTTCTTTTAAGTGTTTTCATTTGAGTTTGAACATCTTTTTCTATGGCTTCTATTTCCTTAAGGACATTAAGCTGTCGGTTTAAATATCTTCGATTCATTTTATCCCTCCTAAAATAGTTATTTTCCTTTCCAATCTGATATACTAATTGTGATTGGAGGTGAAACATGTGAATAGAGTTGAATTATCTATGTTTGAATATGCCGTTTTTGTTTTTAATGAACTGGTTAGTTCTCAACAACGAAATGACTTTAAGCCCTTTACGATTATTTGGAAATCAAATGTTGGATTTGTAACAGCTAGAACTGTCTACTATAAAAACGATCTTTATCCTGTTTTAAATCAAACTATTAAATCTGATTTTATAACTTATGATTTATTCAAACCTGAAAAAGAAAAGTATGATGTGTTTTCTATGGTTAGGCGTACAGTCTATGATTACTTCGATGCGAATTATTCCCCGGAACGTTTTTCTATAATCGATCGACCAGATATCTTAATGGAAAAGTTAGTCGAACTTTCAAAAATTGAGTATGATTCAAATGTATTAACTCCTTCTTACTCAACTGTCTGGAACGTTGAAACCATTGACGCAAAACTATCTTTCCCGTTCATAGACAATAACATTTTACAAATTACTCAGCCTGTTACTTTAATCTCAAAAAATTAGACTCATACTTGATTAAGTTATAGGCATATTGAAGACTTGCATACGCCTGATCAAGCGTCAAGTCTTCTTTTTTTAGAAGTTCCACTAAATCTGTCCCGATCTGATCAACTTCTCTTCCGAATAAACCTTTTACCATTTCGTTTTCACGTTTGAATTTTTCTAAATATGAAGCTCTTTTAGTTTCTCTTTCCATCTCGCACCTCCTGAATAAATTTCAATTTTGTATCTTTTTAAGATACAATGAGATTAAAAAAAATATCATTTATATCTTCAGCAGATAATTTATACCGTTCTTTAATCTTTTTTATTTCTGTCTGTGTGAACTCAGAACCATTTTTTTCATTTATTTTGCTAGAAAATGTTTGTGGGCTAATTCCTAAAAATAATGATAGTGAATTTTGTGTGTCATTATTAAGAACCATTATAGATTTCAGTTTCCCTTTATTCATCTTCCATCACCTCCGTTTGTATCTTTTTAAGATACTTTTAATCTACCATAATTTTATTATATGTCAACGTTTTTTGTATCTTTTTATTAAACTTTTTAAAAATATCTTGAATACTATTAAATAATATGTTACTTTTAAGATACAAAATTGTGGAAGGTGGTGAATAAATCATATGGAAACAATGGGTGATAGAATTAAACGCCTTAGAATAGAAATGGGGTTGACACAAGAAGAACTAGGCAAAAGAGTTGGCTTAAAAAGAGCTGCAATAAATAAGTATGAAAAAGGTAATGTAGAAAATATGAAACGGTCCATCGTTGAAAAGATGTCTTCCTTATTCAGCGTATCACCATCATATCTAATGGCGTTAGATGAATCAAACAGTGAAAAAAATACCATATTTCAATTATATAATAAATTAGAAAAAACTCGTCAAGAACGTGTTTACAGATACGCCGAACAACAATTGAACGAACAGGAAAATGAAAAAGTAATTCAAGCAAATTTCAATGGTAATGATATAGATATAGCAGGTAAAGTTGCTGCTGGGTTAGGAACACAAAATTTTGATAAAACGCAACCTTTATTTACTGTTCGAATGAATAAAGAGGACATCCCAAATGATTATGATTTAGCTCTTCAAATTACAGGGGACAGCATGGAACCCACTTTTGAAGATGGAGAAATCATTTTTGTGAAAGAACAAAATGAATTTCAAAATGGTATGATTGCTGCTGTTGAAATTAATGAAGAGGCATTTATTAAAAAAATATATAAGGAAGAAAATCGTATTCGTCTTGTGTCGTTAAATCGAGATACCGATGAAAACGGAAATAGAGTATATCCTGACTTTTATGCCGATGAAAAAGATGAACTTTATTTAATTGGAAGAGTTGTGCTCTAATAAATTTAGAAAGAGGGAGAAAAGATGAAAAAGCCATTTTACAAGCGTTGGTCATTTTGGATTATAGTTGTCCTTGTTCTTGGTGTTATTGGTATTTTTACAGACAATAAGGAGGATAAAACAGCTAAGAATGATAGTATGAAAGTGGAAGAAAAAGCTAAAAAAGAAACTCCTGAAAAAGTTAAAGAAGCAAATGAAGTTGAGAAAGGGAAAAAAGAAGAAAAATTAAAATCTAAAATAAATTTAACTGGAGATTACCAATTTAGCGGTATGGCAAACATTAAGCCAACAAAAGCAACAATAAAGAACAAACAGATGACCTTCACTTTTGACTGGAGGAATGACGATGGTGCTGCTGATGAGCGAAGCTTTGAAGGTAGCGGTGTTACTGTTATAGCGTATCAAAACGGAAAAGAATTAGAGCAACTAGATGAGAAACTCAGTGGTGATTCACAACGCATTAAAAAGAACACTACCCTAGAAATAAATTATAAATACAAGCTTATTGGTACGACACCTATTACTATTGAGATGCTCCCCTTAGAAGGAACAACACAAAAGTTTACTTTTAAATTAACTGTTTAAGATTAGCCTCTTGGCTTTTCTTTTTAAGAAAAAACAGAACATACATTCTTAAGGAGGTTTTAAAATGAAATTTAAAGATTGTACTAACCATGTTCCTAAAGAACATTTAAAACAAATTCAAAAGAATATGCCTCACAGTAAAATTAATTATTTCGTGTATAATGCTACAGTATTATGGGAAGTGAGTCTACCTACAATGGTCAACCCATTATCCATATGTCCATATCAGAATCAACAAATAAAGCTATACCAGATGCTATCATTCAATTAGCAATAAAAGAATTAGCGTATGGATTAACAAAAAATGATTTTGAGATTTGGTCTCCTCCAATGTCCAATCTTCTTCACTTGCACTATGAAAAAAGAGTATAAAAATGACGATTTCAAGGAGGTGTTATGATGACAATTAAGGAGTTCGAAGCGTTTTTAGATGAAAATTTACCAGCTAAACAAGCATTTATGGATGCAGCTTTAGATTATCAGCAAGCTAAGAATAAGCGTCGCCCAGCAAAGAAAAGAT
The DNA here is from genome assembly GCF_011800755.1 of Listeria valentina. Taxonomy (GTDB): domain Bacteria; phylum Bacillota; class Bacilli; order Lactobacillales; family Listeriaceae; genus Listeria; species Listeria valentina. Next base: position 65,346 of record NZ_JAATJW010000008.1, on the reverse strand, counting down.
GGGCCGATGAGAAAATAGAGAAAGCTACAGAAAGAATGTGGAATGACTTTGCAAAAGGAGCCTATGAAAAGATCTCTCCTAATATATCCAAACAAGCTTTAAATCCTCATAAAGAATGGATTCAGTTTATAGAAAAAAATGAAGTTCTTGAGGAATTAGAACAATCTATTTATGAAATAGAATTTGAATAAAACGAATGTTGCCTACTTTATTATTCACGTCCCTTTGCCCGGAAGGAATGATAAAAATGGCGGTAAGTGTAAACTATGATAAAAAAAGAAAAAAATATGTATGGCGGGCCCGTGCAAGTATCAATGGAAAACAAAAGGAGCGTTCAGGCGCTTGTAAATTGAAACGAGAGGCGCAAAACGCCGGAAATAAGGCTTATAATGAATTATTACGTCAAGAAAAAAACGCTGTCGAATATGATGGTACGTTGACAATAGAGCAAAGTATAATTGAATGGTTGAACGAATATAAACATGGCACCATATCACCCAGAACAGAAGCCATCTATCTATCGCATATTAATAGGCATATTATTCCTTATTTAGGAAAAATCAAAGTTGTAAAACTAAATAAACTCATTTATCAAAAATTTATTACTGACCTTGCAAAAAAAGGCTATGCAAAAAGTACAATAAAACTAATTAATGCAGTGATGTTTAATTTTTTAGATTTTATGATACACGAAATGCGTATGATTGATTATAATTGCGCTTCAAAAATCAAAATAAAAACAGACGAGACAAATAAGCAAGAAGACGAAAAAAACATGTTCTATACAGATGATGAGATTAAACTGATTTTTGAATACAGCCGAAAGATAGCCAAAAATGAGCGAAACGAAATTTGCGCAGATTTTTATGAAGTCCTATTATATACGGGATTAAGGTTTAATGAGCTTCTAGCATTACAAGAAGAGGACTATAATCCAGACACACACACCATCACAATCAATAAACAACTACAATATAAAAATCAGGTGAGCAAGCCAGATTTTATCCCTTTAAAAACAAATGATTCTTATCGCGAAATTATTGTAAACAAGAGAACAATAGAAATATTTAAGCACAGAATGCTAGTGAACAAAAAAACAAAGCTCCGCATGCCTTCGCATCTCATTAAAAAGAATTTTATGTTTAGTTATAACGGTTCAACCATAGGAAGCAATGGAGTACGCTATTACCTTCGCAAAGTATGTGAGAAGGCAAAAGTAAGCTATCATGACAAACACGCTATACACGCCTTTAGACACACGCATATAAAACAACTTGTTGAAGCTGGTGTGCCACATGTCACTATTAAGCAACGGGTTGGACATGCTAGAAATTCAAATATGACTTATCACTATATGCATTCAGATGAAAAAATGCAGAGTATAGCAGCAGAAAAATATAGTGCGTTGATTTCTGAGAGATTTTAGGGATAAAATTAGGGGAGAAATTTACAACAACGCCAGTAACCTACTGGCACAACAGTAAAAACAACTTTAATATTAAAATATGTATTTTGTGTGAATTCTCGTATTTCATGTAAAATCTTACAAAAAAAGCGCCTTGCTCGATGTGGCAAGGCGCTTTGTCCATTCACTTAATTTGTTTCGATTAAACCATATTTCCCATCTTTACGACGATAAACAATGTTTGTTTCGTCCGATTCCGCGTCTGTGTAGACATAAAAATCATGACCAAGCATATTCATTTGTAGAACTGCTTCTTCACTGTCCATCGGTTTAAGATCGAACTGTTTTGTCCGGACGATTTCAAGATCGTTATCTGACTCTTCTCCTGACTCTATACTTGTATCAGCTGAAGCGAAGAAATCCTGAACAGCGCCTTTATCACGGAACTTCCGGTTTACTTTTGTTTTGTGTTTACGAATTTGCCGTTCTAACTTATCAGCAATCAAATCAATACTTGCGTATAGATCTCCGCTTGTTTCTTCAGCACGAAGCACCAAATTCGGAAGAGGAATTGTAACTTCAACTTTCGCATTTTTATCCGAATACACTTTAAGATTAACATGCACATTAGCATCTGGCGTTTCAGTAAAATATCTTTCTAATTTATCAATCTTTTTCTCGACATAACTTCGAATTGCATCGGTTACTTCAATGTTTTCACCACGAATGTTGTACTTAAGCATTGTAATTCCTCCTTTGGGATAGAACAAAATCTTTTAAATAAGGAGTCTCTCTCCTTATCTCTAGTCTAAGGGAATACACCCTTTTTTGCAAACATTTGCATGGCATTTCGGGTAGATTTCCTCACAATTTTGTTTTTTAATTCTTTCCCTTCTTTTTCCACAATACTCAAGAAACAAACCTATTTCATTCACAACTTAACTCTTCTTCAAAAAGCACCAAAACATGAACTATTTCACCATGTACGCCACTCAATTTAGCAAGCTGGACTTTTTCAGCCGAGCACATCAAAAACACACCTATTTCCGTTTGCTGACTTTGCTCAGAAAGTATCACACACGGGATTGCCGCAGCCACTAAAATCTGTTGGCTAGCTTCACTCAAAGACAAGTAAGCTAGTTTCGGGCGTACTTTCTTGCTAACTTCTACACAAAAGCACTTTGAAAGTTCGTCATCTTGCATGTTAAGATAGCGCTCGACAAAATGTTCCGCATGCTCATTCCATTTGAAAATCGCTTTCATATTCCCAGCTTGCTTGTTTTCCGCACTCAAAAATCCTGCTCTGCAAGACGTACACAGCCACGACTCTGTTGTCACGCTGAAAAGATTGGCAAACCGCAGTGAATCTCGAACTTGATTCCCACATAATAAGCAGTTACTCACTAAGCAACCCTTCTTTCACGCCCAGCGCATTCATCATTTTGATGTGCTTGATCGCACGTCTCATTTCTCGCGTGCACCCGTGATGAAAAAAGAAAACCTCACCAGTTGGGTAGCTAGCTTTCCTTCCAGCGCGTCCAGCGATTTGCACGAGCGCTGCTTCCGTGAAAATGGCTCCCTCACTTCCGAAAACAGCCACTTGAACATCCGCAAATGTTACCCCGCGTTCTAAAATCGTCGTAGAAAGTAAAATCGCAGTTTCACGCTTGCGGAAACGCTCCACTTTTTCTTTTCGCAATTTATCAGCCGAATGGACCGTTTCGATGTTCAGATAACCAGCTTTTTCAAGCGCCACCTTCACTTCATACATAACTTCAATTTTTGGAAAAAACAGCAAGACTGGCTTATCATTTTGCTGGTGTTTCCGAATCCAATCGAGGACTTTCCTACAAATTTGTTTTTTCTTAAGTAACTTGGCCCAATCCCCAATCCAAATAAGCTCTGGCACTGGCAACTTATAGCCATGATAACGCGCCGGAATTTTCACATGTTGCCTTGTTCCTTTCTCACACTCATCCTGCCAAGCTTTTTCAGGTGTTGCAGTAATATAAATCTCCGTTCCCTTTTCTGTTCTTGCTTTACGAACCGCATATTCCAAAAAAGGATCTTTCGCATAAGGAAAAGCATCCACTTCATCAATAAAAAGCACATCAAAATAACGATAAAACCTGATCAATTGGTGAGTAGTTGCAATCACAAAACGCTCACCTCGAAACTTATCCTCCGAATCTCCATACAAACAAACGAGTGGCACATCTGGGAAAACCTCTCGAAACCGTGGCAACAATTCAATACAAACATCCACACGAGGCGAAGCAAAGCAGACACGCAACCCTCGCTCAAAAGCCACTTCAAGACCACGAAATGTCATCTCCGTCTTCCCAGAACCCGCTACCGCCCATAAAAGCAAAGGTTCTAACCGTTCAACTGCTGAAACAACCGCATCCGATCCCTTCTTCTGCGCTCGTGAAAGCTCACCGTCCCATTTGAGTGCTTCACTTAAGAAAATCCGCTCACTTTCCTTCGCCTCTAAATAATGCAGGCACGCCGATTTTTCCACTCGCTTCATCATAAGACAATTTCGACAATAAAGATCACCCCGAAATGTTTTTCCAAATAAACTGGGGGTGTTATTTCCACAGCGAAAGCAAAATGGCTGCTTTTCATTCCCAGTAATCGCTTGCCTACTTTGCAGCCCGTCCGGATGCGCATTAAGTTCCTCATCTAAATACAAAATCCCCGGATACATATCTTCACCTCATCTGATTTAGTTATACCTGATTTCAGCTTTTTTTGCAGAAAGGAAAATGCTTTTTTGCGAGCCCAAAACCATTAAATTCCCCATAAGAAAAACGTGATTTTCGAGTTCGAAAATCACGTTTTATTTGGCAAATAAACTATTTTAAGCTTTTATTTGATTGACCATGTTAATCCCAGCGCACCTTCCCCAAGATGGGTACCGATCACTGGTCCAAAATAGCTAAGGTGAAACTCCACTGTAGGAAACTTCTCTACTAGTTCCTTAAGCCACGCCTCTCCTCTTGCAGGAACGTTGCCGTGAATTACATAAGCTTGTTCTGCTTCACCATTTTCTACCGCTTGATCGAGAATTTCTTCAATCCGCTTTAAGGCTTTTTTCTGTGTGCGCACTTTTTCAAAAAGAACGATATGCTTATCTTCAAAATGAAGAATCGGTTTAATCTGAAGCAAGCTTCCAATCATCGCTTGGGCTCCTGTTAATCGCCCGCCGCGCTGTAAATTATTCAAATCATCCACCATAAAGTAAGCATCCATGTTTTGCTTCATTTTTTCGAGATAAGCTAATATTTCATCAGCATTCTTTCCTTGCTCTGCAAGCGAAGCTGCTTTTAAAGCAAGTGAACCTTGTGCCATACAAGCAAGTCCAGAATCCACAGCAAAAACGTTCAAGCCTTCCACCATTTCTCCTGCAGAAACAGCATTTTGAAATGTTCCACTAATGCCGCTTGTCAAATGCACAGAAATAACTGTGTTAAACCCTTTTTCTTTGAGCTCTTCAAATACTTGAACAAAATCTCCAGGTGCCGGTTGCGAAGAAGTTGGAAAATCTTTGCTTTCTTTGATTTTCGCATAAAAATCATCTGTCAGAAGATCTACTTCTTCTTTATAAGACTTTCCATCAATAATGACCGAGAGCGGAACCACACGAATATTATACTTACGGATGGCTTCCTGCGGCAAATAAGCCGTACTATCTACAACAACTGCAATTTTTTCTTCAACCATTTTATTTTCCCTACACCCCTTAGCGAATATACACCCAACCGTTCTTAATCGCTGTCACAACTGCCTGAGTTCGGTCGTTTACTTTCATTTTTTGTAAAATACTACTAACATGATTTTTTACTGTTTTTTCACTAATAAATAAAGTTTCTCCAATTCCACGATTGCTTTTTCCATCTGTTAAAAGCTGCAATACTTCACACTCTCTGTGCGTTAAAATATGCAGCGGCATTTTCACTTCTGGCTGTTGGTAACCGTAAGCTCCTTGCGCTGTATTCGTGCTCGCAAGATGTCGGTATTCACGAATCAATTTAATAGCTGCTTTAGGATGAATGTAAGCTCCACCTTCATCCACAATTTTTATAGCATCAACTAACTCCTTCGCATCCATTTCTTTTAATAAGAAACCTACTGCACCAGAACGAAGCGCTTCCGTTACATATTCATCGGAATCATGAATCGTTAAAATAACCACTTTAATGCTTGGAAATTGACGAACCAACATTTCCGTCGCATCCAAACCGTTCACAGTGGGCATATTAATGTCCATTAAAACAATGTCAGGCTTATATTCCCTTACTTTTGCAACAATATTTTTTCCATTTTCTGCTTCAGCTACTACATCAAATGAATCTTCAAGTTCTAAAATCCGCTTAATTCCTTCACGGAATAGTTGATGATCATCAACAATCATAATTTTGAGAGTCATACTAACGATTCCTCCTCGCATAAGTTTCCTTCTTCATACTTCTCTGTATTTTCAAAGTAGCATTCTGTCGTCCCTTTATTCGACTAATTTCATGCTTGATTTATTCTTCCCTAAAACTATTTCCTTTTCTCTTCAAATTAAACAAAATAAGCGTAAAAGTATAATTCATTTTGCCTATATAAAAGAGTAGAGGAAATTTTTTATCTATCTAAAGTAATAGTAATTTTTATTATAACATGAATTTGCTCCTACTTCACTTAGAATGGGGGGGCGTCTTTAAAAAATCTTATATATACATCCCCGATCATTTCCGCTAAAATAGAAGCATAACTTAGCTTTTCAACTGAGGAGGCTCCTATGTTAGATCATTATTTGACAATCCGCGAAGAGGGAGAGCATGAAATCGTCATCCAAAAATCGCGGTTTATTTGCACAATTGCTCGCGCCTATTCGGAAGAAGAAGCCCAGAGTTTTATTGCTAAAATAAAAAAAGAACACTGGAATGCTACTCATAACTGTTCGGCATACTTAATTGGCGATCGCTCAGAATTTCAAAAAGCAAGCGACGACGGCGAACCAAGTGGCACAGCCGGCATCCCGATGCTTGAAGTTTTAAAAAAGAAGAATTTGCAAAACGTCGTGGTTCTTGTCACACGTTATTTTGGTGGTATAAAGCTTGGAGCTGGCGGTTTAGTGCGTGCTTATGGAAGTGCTGTAAGTGAAGCTTGTCACGAAATTGGGATTGTGGAGCACAAATTAGCTACACTGGTCTCATTTATGATCAGTTATAGTCAACTTGGAAAATTTGAAAATGCACTTGGACAAAAAGGCTACGACATTGCAAACAAAGCCTTTACTGATGTTGTGACACTTTCTGTGTTTGTTGACCAAGACGATATTGAAGCTTTTCTCACGTGGATGACAGAAGTTTCAAATGGTCAGGTTCACTGCACACTTGGCGAAAAAAAATACTACGAAAAGGATGTATCACAATGAATGCTCAGTTTTTAAGCGCTTTGCCCGACCAATTTACTACTGACCGACTCTTGCTCAAAAAAACAACACTTCAAGACGCCTTCCCACTTTTTCAGATTTGGTCGGACAGCGCAGTGGCCAAATATATGAATATCGAAAAATTTTCTTCTGTTTATCAAGCCGAAGAGATGATAAAAGCGATTGCTGCTGAGCCGGATGCCATTCGATATACTATTTTTAGCCAAGAAAAAGTGATTGGGTCTTTTGGAATTAATGAAGTTAATGCAGCCAATAACACTGCTGAAATTGGATATGAGCTTGCCAAAAACTATTGGCGTAAAGGCATTATGACTGAACTTCTTTGCGACTTCTTACCTTTGTTGCAAAATAAACTTCATTTTTCTGGAGTTTATGCAAAAGTAATCCCTGAAAATATGGCTTCTACTATTCTACTAAAAAAACTTGACTTTGAAATATCCGGTGAAGCTCAGGAATGGGATCAAGACAACAAACAGCTAAGCACTGTACTAATTTTCGAACACATCTTCAAAAAAGCTTCCACATTCTAGGGTTACATTTTTGAAAGGTTGCCAGTTTTTTATTTCTTTTTAATCAGTTTCGAGTATAATAAAAAGATGGCTATTGTATTACCTGATGATGCTTACCTTACAAAATTAAAGAAATCGTAATTTTCACGTAACAAAAAGTTCCGTGTAAAATGATACAATTGACCTTGTTGTGTTTGTTGTTAGCAAATCGAAAACGACAATTAAGGAGAAAATAATATATGGAAAATGGCTTTAATGGACGAAATCGAGCGTCCAAATATAAACGCCGCCGCAGAATTCTTTACTGGATTTTAATTCCGTTTTTACTTTTAATTCTTGTAGGAGTAGGTTACGGAACCTATCTTTTCAGCAAGACAAAGCTTGCGGCTGATAACTCTTTTGATGACGTACGAAACGGCCAAGCTTCAACGCTTAGAACCAAGGATATTGAACCCATTAAAGATAGTTTTTCTGTTTTAGTTATCGGTGTAGACACGAGTGAAAAACGCTCGTCTGACGGGAGACCACGTAGTGATTCACTAATTTTAGCTACATTCAACGTGAAAGACGCTCGCGTCGAAATGACAAGCATCCCACGAGATTCATACGTTCATATTGATTACCCGAAAAAGAATATAGATACTTATACGAAGATCAATGCCGCTCATGCCTATGGTGGTCCTGAACTAACTATGAAAACAGTGGAAGAAAAATTCCAGATTCCAATTGATTACTATGTTCGTTTCGATTTTGATGCTTTCCTAAAAATTGTAAACGCACTGGATGGAATCGATGTTGATGTTCCTGTATCCTTCACGGAGCAAAACTCTAAAGATGAGGCTGATGCAATCAGCTTGAAAAAAGGAAAACAACGTCTGAATGCAGAAGAAGCTCTAGCACTTGCACGGACAAGACATATTGATAATGACATTGAACGCGGAAAGAGACAGCAGCTCATCATTAAAGCAATTGTTAACGAGGCGACTAAAATCACATCTATTAATAAGTACTCCAGTATTATCGATGCGGTTGGCGACAATATGAAAACTAACTTGTCGTTCAATCAGATGATCTCGATCGCCAAATTTTCGATGACGAATGATATTAAAATGAAATCTCTCAACTTAAAAGGGACTGATGCTCCGCAAAACGGCGTTTACTACTATCAACTTGATGAAAATTCAGTTGAAAGTGTCGCAAACAAATTTGCGTCTGAGTTAGATATCTCGAAACCTTTCCCAAATGCACTACCTTACAAAGATTCTAAGTCTTCTACAACAGCAGATTCTGAATAAAAATTAAAAAGCGAGCCAACCTTTAGAACTCAAAGGTTGGCTCGCTTTTTAGCTTCTCTTATTTACGTTTCCGGTGAATCTTTTGCAAAACATTTAAAATCGGACGATAGTCTTCTCCGACAAGCCCAATAAATTCAACAATAACTTCCACACAAATAATCATGAGAAGTAGTAATATGATCGAACCCCATGCAGTAGAAACAGAAAAAACAAAAGCCGTTAAAGAAAACAATAACGCCATGCTGTAAATTAACAATACAGTTTGTCTTTCCGTAAATCCAAGCGCCATTAGACGATGATGAATATGCGAGCGATCAGCTGAAGAAATCGGCATTTTCTTTTTTAACCGTCGAACAATAGCAAAGAATGTATCCGATACCGGGACTCCCAAAATAATGAGAGGAACAAGCAGCGAAATAAAAGTGACATTCTTAAAGCCCATAAGCGAAAGGATTGCAATCATGTAACCCAGAAATAGCGAGCCCGTGTCACCCATAAAAATGGAAGCTGGTGGAAAATTAAAGATCAGAAAAGCAAAAACAGAAGCTACCAAAAGAATAGCAACAGGCGCGACAAATGCATCTTTTAAAAGAAGCGCCATCCCTGCAATTGTTGTTAGTGCAATGATAGATACCCCGCCAGCTAATCCGTCCAAGCCATCAATTAAGTTCACCGCATTGATAATAGCAATAATCCAAATAATAGATAATGGAATTGAAAACAAACCAAAATCAAGTTGTCCATAAAAAGGGACATTAATGAATTCAATCGTTACATTTCCCCAAACCGTTACACAAAGCGTCGCCACAATCTGACCAATCAGTTTAACCTTGGGCGAAAGCTCGATAATATCATCTACTATCCCTGTGGCAACCACAATTAGCGCTCCTATATATACCGGCAAGAAACCTGTCCGATCAATCGGAGCTAAAAAGAAAGCTATTGAAAAGCTAATAAATATGGCTAATCCACCAAGTGTTGGTGTAATTCGCTTATGATTATGCCGTTCACGTGGGGCATCTACAGCACCTACTACATTCGCAAACCTCCGAACGATAGGAATAAGAAGAACTCCCAGCGCAAACGCCAAAATGATCCAAATATACAAACTGATTTCAGCTCCGATCTTTAATCTAGCAAAATGGTTTCAACTGACTCAGTAAAGCGATTTAACGCTTGCTCATCAATATCAACACCAATTCCCAATCCATCCGGGACACAAATCTTCCCGTCTATAACCTCAAAATTCTGTTTCACTATATCTTGCTCAAAATATCGGCTAGTTGCCGAGATATCACCTGGAAACTGAAACTCATTCCGAGCAGCCAGTGCAACATTATACGCTCGTCCAATACCTGCTTCAAGCATCCCGCCGCACCAAACAATCATGCCCGTTTGCTTGCAAAACTTCGCGATTCGAAGAGCTTCAAGCATTCCTCCAACACGAGCCATTTTTAAATTAATCGCCCGGCAGCTTCCAAAAGCATGCGCCTGCATAACATCTTCTAAACTTCGAATATTTTCATCTAAACAAACTGCCGTTTTTTCTAATTTGTTTTGGAGTTTGGCATGCAACCACAAATCTCGTACGCCAAATGGCTGTTCAATCATTGTGATAGCCAACTGATCCAGTCTTAAAAGCTTGTTTAGATCTGCTTCCTCATAAGCAGAATTGGCATCAGCAATGAGTGGAATTTCAGGAAATTCATCGCGGATTGCTTTAAGATAAGAAAAATCTGCTCCTGGTTTAATTTTGACTTTTATTCTGCCATAACCAGCCGAAACATAAGTGCGAACTTTCTCCACAAGTATCCGTTCATTTTCCTGAATTCCTACACTAACACCTACAGAAATTTCCTTTTCCTGAGCTCCGATAAAATGAGCCAAACTAGTTTTATGTCTTTTAGCAGACAAATCATAACAAGCAGATTCAACAGAAGCTTTTGCCATTTCGTTTCCCCTAACCCAAGCAAACAACTGACTTACTTCCTCTACATCCTTGATTTCTTTTCCCCTGAGTTCTTCCAGCAAAAGGTTTACAACCACTTGTTTAGCGCCCTCGAGTGTTTCTTCCGTATAGTCAGGAAGCGGAAAAGCTTCTAGTTCCCCGTATCCTATATTTCCGAGCTCATCCTCAAGCATAATTAAGTAAAAACTTTTTTCTCGCAATACTCCATAACTTGTTCGAAACGGAGTCAAAAGCGGCAAATGCACTTTATACAAGCAAGCTTTATTTAGTCTCATTTAGTTACACTTTCTTTCCTTTTTCTTTCTCGATTGACTACGCGTAAGAATTGCGGAAGCGCTAAAAACCTACGCCATCTTGTTGGATTCGTGACAATTCGATATAGCCATTCAAGATGCATCTTGATCATAATCTTTGGCGCACGTTTAGCCGTCCCCGACAAAATATCAAATGAACCGCCAACGCCCATAAAGATTCCCTTTGAAAAAGACTCATAATGTGAAGCAATCCAGTTTTCCTGTGCTGGAGAGCCTAACGCAACAAATATAAAATCGGGTTCGCATTTCTGAATCTCTTGAACAATTTGTTCACTTTCGTCATCAGAAAAGTAGCCATGTCTACAGCCTACAACTTGAAGCTGCGGATAGCTTTCCTTAAGCACTAATCTAAGCGCTTGACTGACTTCTGGCTTAGCTCCAAGAAAAAAGATTTTTAATTTTTTCTGAGTAGCACGTTCCAAAATCCCAATCATAGTGTCAAATCCTGTCACCCGCTCATTCAGCGGAAGTCCGAGTTTTTCTGCAGCTAATATGATCCCAATACCATCAGCAGTAATATAATCCGCTTGCAAAATCGTTTCTTTAAATCGAGTATTTTTTCTTGCACTCATCACGATTTCAGGGTTTGCTGTTACTACAAATTTTTTTTCCTGATTTTCCGCTTTTTGAAGCAGCTCTTCAATAAACTGTTGCTGCGTAGTACGATAAAACGGAACTTCTAGGATTTCCACTGTTTTCTTTTCCATAATAAACTCCTAAAAAAATCTATATATCCAGTTTATCATAAAAGTATCCCGCTTCCTATTCCAAGTTCAATAAAAACCACTAGAAACTAGGATTATCATCCATCATTTATAGTTTCTGTTATTTCTTTTTTATTATTTTCTTTTATACTTGATTCCTTTTCTTTCAGGTTCTCTCTATTCGAGCTTAAATAACGAATTTTTCTTGCTAGTACCTCGACTACAAACACTCGCTTTTCTTCTTTGTTAAGATAACTTCTTGTCTGCAATTCTCCAACTACACCAATAAGCGTCCCTTTGTCACAATAATGGGTCATTTCCTCAGCTCGTTTCCCCCAGATGACACAAGGAATAAAATCAGCATCTTGTTCGTGTCGCTTTGCCTTTCCAAAACGATTCAAAGCTAATGTAAAATTTAGAACAGTTTTATCATCTGACGTAAATTGCAGCTCTGGATCCCTCGTCAGTCTTCCAACTAAAGTCACTTGATTAATCATAATTTCTAGCACCTCTTTCTTAGATTTAGATGCTAGTTTAGCTGTAATTGATTTACTTGTAAAAACATTAAAAACCTCTTTTGAGACTCATAATGTCTTACAAAAAATTATTTTCTATTTAAATAAAATAACCTTTTCCTATCTAAGTATCAATCTAAAATTCTTTTTTACTAAATTGGATAAATCTTTAAAGCGTGTTACTATACAAAAAACCCGATCCATAAATGAATCGAGTTCTCTTATTTATTCAGCATCACTCAAAGCTACCATGATCTCGGCTTCGCAAACCGTTTCACCTTCAACGCTTGCTTTCACATTTGCTTTCGCAATTGAAGCTCTAAATCGTGTGATTTCAGCTTCCAAACGAAGTTGATCTCCCGGAATTACTTGTCTTTTAAAGCGACATTTATCAATTCCTGCAAAAAGTCCAATTTTCCCTTGATTAGCGGGATCTTGAACTACCGCTAAGCCACATGCTTGCGCCAGTGCTTCTACTACTAACACTCCTGGCATAACTGGGTATTCTGGAAAATGACCATTAAAAAATGGTTCATTTACTGTCACGTTTTTAATAGCTACTACTCGCTTTCCTTCTTCTAATTCAATTACACGATCAACCAGTAAAAACGGATAGCGATGTGGCAACAACTCTTTAATTTGTTTAATATCTAACAAATTTATCCCTCACTTCTTCATTTGAAAAATTAAAGCCAGCTTCGTTTCTTTCTTCCAAGTGACTCTAGTAAAACGCCTGTTCCTAACGCCACAACATCAAGCGGACGTTCCGTAACTAATACCGGCACTTGCAGTCTCTCAGCCATCAAGTCCGTAAGACCATGAAGCATCGAGCCGCCTCCAGTCATAATAATTCCACGATCGATAATATCAGCTGAAAGCTCTGGAGGTGTTTTTTCTAATACTTGGCGAGCTGAAAGAACGATGCTCTCCAAAGACTCATGAAGGGCTTCTTCAATTTCATCACTAGAGATTGTAATTGTTTTTGGCAATCCACTTACTAAATCACGGCCACGAATTTCCATTGTTTCCGTTCTAAAGCCTGCTACAGCTGTTCCAATTGTCATTTTCAATATTTCTGCTGTTCGCTCACCAATCAAGAGTTTATATTTTCTCTTTATGTATTGCAAAATATCTTGATCCCACTGCGTACCAGCCACTTTAACTGATTGGCTAGTTACGATTTCACCCATGGATAAAACAGCGATATCTGCGGTTCCGCCTCCAATATCAATAACCATGTTACCACTTGGTTCAAAAATTTCCATTCCAGCACCAATTGCAGCTACTTTAGGTTCTTCCTCTAAGAAAATTTGCTTCCCTCCGCTTTTTTCAGCCACTTCACGAATTGCTTTTTGCTCAACAGAAGTAATATTAGTTGGACAACAAATCAATACTCGTGGTCGCGAAAAAAATGTTCTCAAATTCAATTTTTGTAAGAAAAAGTGAAGCATTTCTTGAACCATGTCAAAATCAGCAATAACTCCATCTTTCATTGGCCGAATGGCTGTTATATCTCCTGGAGTCCTCCCAACCATGTTGTAAGCCTCTTTGCCAACAGCAAGTACACGACCTGTTTTATTATTAATTGCAACAACTGAGGGTTCATTTACGACAATTCCTTGTCCTTTTACGTGAATTAATACATTTGCTGTTCCTAAGTCAATCCCTACGTCTTTTGCCAAAATTATTCCCCTTTCTTCAGTGTTTCGGACTTTCTTCATATCTCATTTTGAATTATAGCACAATTTATATCCTGCTGAAATGCTTTTCTTTACTTAATTTAACCTAAAAAAAAGAGGCCTCAAAATAAGGCACTCTTTTCAACATAAATCCAACTTATTATTTCATTTCAAAAACAGCTTCAAGACCTTTTTCTTTAACTACTTGGTCATCCACACGTTCAATGTCAGCGCCAAGTGCTCTAAGTTTCAAATGGAAATCCGTGTATCCACGATCTAAGTATTTTAATTCAGTAACTTGTGTATAACCATCTGCTTCTAATCCAGCAAGAACAAGCGCTGCTGCAGCACGCAAGTCAGTTGCAGCCACTTCAGCTCCTTGAAGTTTAGCAGGACCATTAATAATAACAGAATTTCCTTCAATTTTCATATCCGCATTCATGCGACGCATTTCTTCCACGTGCATGAATCGATTTTCAAAAACAGTTTCTGTCATTACGCTTGTTCCCTCACTAAGCATTTGAATAACCATCATTTGAGATTGCATATCAGTTGGGAATCCCGGATGCGGCATTGTTTTCACATCTACCGGTTTTAGCTTATCTGGACCAATTACTCGTAGCCCATTCGCTTCTTCAATAATTTGAACACCCATTTCTTTTAATTTCGCAATTAAGGAGCTTATATGCTCTGGAACAGCATCTTCTACAAGAACATTTCCTTTTGTGATAGCCGCTGCAATCATAAAAGTACCAGCTTCGATGCGGTCTGGAATAATAGAATGTTCTGTAGCTGTCAGTTCCTTCACACCTTCAATTCGGATAACTTCTGTTCCTGCACCAATGACGCGCGCGCCCATTTGGTTCAAGAAGTTCGCTAAATCAACAATTTCAGGTTCACGTGCAACGTTTTCGATGACAGTTGTTCCCTCAGCAAGAGTCGCAGCCATCATAATATTTTGAGTAGCACCAACACTTGGAAAATCAAGATAAATTTTTGCTCCTTGCAATTTTTCAGCCGTAGCTTCAATGTAGCCATTTTCTATTTTAACAGTTGCTCCCATTGCTTCAAAACCTTTTAAGTGCAAGTCAACCGGTCTCGAACCAATTGCACAACCACCAGGAAGAGCCACACGAGCTTTACCAGTACGAGCAAGCAACGGGCCCATCACCACAATTGAAGCTCGCATTTTTCGAACATATTCAAAAGGCGCATCAGATGAAATTTCACCTGTCGCATCCACTGTTACAATATCATCCTTAAATTGAACATCAGCTTGCAAATACTTTAGCACTTCATTGATCGTATAGACATCTGATAATCTCGGTACATTGCTAAGCACACTCGTTCCTTTGCTTGCTAAAAGCGTAGCAGCAATTACAGGTAAAACCGCATTCTTTGCTCCTTCGATTTTCACGCTGCCGTTTAACTGTTTTCCGCCACGAACTATTATCTTTTCCAACGCTATCCCTCCGTACTACTCAAACTTCTAATTATTTCTATGTCAACTATTTATCTTTGTCATCATTTCGTAAAATATAAGCACCTTGATCATTTTACCATCATTACGTATTACATTCAACTTTCTTTTCCCGGAACAGTCAATCTCTCAAATCCCACTAAATATTTATCCTTATCATTATTCACGGAAACTGCTCTTTTTAAACACAATAATTAAAAATTATGTGATAATTGTTTAAAAACAGCTAAAAAATCAATGAAAAAACTACTCAAAAAATAGCCAATTACAATTGCAAGAATCGCAAAAAGCAGTCTCGCTTGTACAACGTGATTTTTCCTTAAAAATTTTTCATAGTTAATGGATTGCAGCGCCCAAAACGTGATTATTATAAAAATCAAATGTGAAAGAATTACCGTAAGAGGTTGTTCCATAACAATATTGTACAAATCTATTCACTCTCCTCAAAACATTCTTTTATATTCTATCAAAAATGAGGCTCGAAATACATTTTCTTGCCCTCAAAAAAACTCTCAACCTTTTTGGTTGAGAGTTTTCGTATATTAATGATTTTTCGCGTGAATTCGATTGATTGCTTTTTGAAGAGCAACTTGTGCTGTAATAGCATCTACTTTTTGCTCTTTAGCTTCTTTCAATCGTTGTTCAGCACGTTCTTTAGCGCGCTCAGCACGATCAACATCAATATCTTGTTCACGCTCAGCAGTATCTGCTAAAATATTTACTTCTTCACCGTTTACTTCCATGAATCCTCCATTTACAGCAATCCACTCTTCTCCTGAATCTTGTTTCAAGCGAACAATATCAATTTTAAGCGGAGCTACAAGTGGAACGTGTCCATGTAAGATACCAAGCTCGCCAGCTTTTGTTCTGGCAATCACCATATTTGCATTACCTTCAAAAACAGGGCCATCTGGAGTAACGACACTTACTTTTAATTCGCTCATACGTATCTCCTCCTGTTTTTATCAGACTTCAATTCCTTGGCTTTTTGCTTTTTCAAGGACTTCTTCAATACGCCCTACAGAACGGAAAGTATCTTCTGGGATATGGTCATATTTGCCGGCTAGGATGTCTTTAAATCCTTTGATTGTTTCTTTGACTGGTACATAAGAACCTGGTTGCCCAGTAAATTGTTCAGCCACGTGGAAATTTTGAGATAAGAAGAACTGTACGCGACGTGCACGCCCAACTGCTAGCTTATCATCATCAGAAAGTTCATCCATACCTAGGATAGCAATAATATCTTGCAGCTCACGATAACGTTGCAATAATTGTTGTACCTGTGTAGCCACTTCATAATGTTCTTCTCCGACAATTTCAGGAGAAAGCGCACGAGAAGTAGAAGCTAGCGGATCAACCGCTGGATAAATCCCTTGTTCTGTCAATTTACGTTCAAGGTTAGTTGTCGCATCCAAATGGGCAAATGTAGTTGCCGGAGCCGGATCGGTATAGTCATCGGCCGGCACATAAATTGCTTGAATAGATGTAACAGAACCAACATTTGTTGAAGTGATCCGTTCCTGTAATTGCCCCATTTCCGTTGCAAGCGTTGGTTGATAACCAACGGCAGAAGGCATACGTCCAAGCAAGGCAGATACTTCTGAACCAGCTTGAGTAAACCGGAAAATATTATCAATGAAAAGTAGCACGTCTTGATGTTCTACATCACGGAAGTATTCCGCAATCGTCAAGCCTGTTAGCGCAACACGCATCCGAGCACCAGGTGGTTCATTCATTTGTCCGAATACCATCGCTGTTTTTTCAATAACGCCAGATTCTTTCATTTCGAAATAAAGGTCATTACCTTCACGTGTACGTTCACCAACGCCCGCAAATACAGAAATACCGCCATGTTCTTGTGCAATATTATTGATCAATTCTTGGATAAGAACGGTTTTACCTACACCCGCGCCACCAAACAATCCAATTTTACCACCCTTAACATAAGGAGCTAGCAAATCAACAACTTTAATACCCGTTTCTAGAATTTCAGTTGTTGTTGATAGTTCATCAAATGTAGGGGCAGAACGGTGGATTTTATTGCGTTTCACATCGCCTTCAATCGGCGCATCTAAATCGATTGTATCACCTAAAACGTTAAATACACGTCCAAGCGTCACTTGACCAACAGGAACCGTTATTGGACTCCCTGTATCAATTACGTCCATTCCTCTTTGCACACCATCAGTGGATGCCATCGCAATTGTACGAACAACATCATCACCCAACTGAATAGCTACTTCTAAGGTAAGACTTCTTGTAGTTTTTTCTTCTGACTGAGCTGGATACTCCACAGTAAGGGCATTGTAAATTTCAGGCAGTTCACCGCCGTCGAATTTTACATCGATTACTGGTCCCATTACTTGGATTACTCGTCCTTTCGTCATGCGATTATTCCTCCTCACTTACCTTCCCAAAAGGGTTCGCATGGGTTGAAGTCGGCTTCAAATAGCACAAATATAAGCTATTCGAGTGCGGCCGCACCACCAACGATTTCGGTAATTTCTTGCGTGATCGCCGCTTGGCGAGCACGGTTATATTGAAGCGATAGATCACTAATTAAATCGGATGCATTATCTGTTGCGCTGCGCATCGCTGTCATCCGAGCAGCATGTTCAGCAGCTTTGGCATCTAATAACGCACCAAAAATTAAGCTTTCCACATATTGTGGTAGCAAAACTTCTAAAATTTCTTGTTCTGATGGTTCAAATTCATACACTGTCATATCATGCTCAGCTTCTTCTCCTGCTTCATGGAATTCCGTGAACGGAAGAAGTTGTACATTTCGAAGTTCATTTGAAATCGAGTTGATATGATGGATGTAATGAATGAACAACTCATCATAAACACCATCTTCAAACATTTGAACAGCATTGCTTGCGATGTCTTTGATTTCGGCGAAAGCCGGGTGATCAGAAAGCCCTTCAATTTCTAGAACGATATTCATCCCACGAGCTTTGAAAAAATCTCGTGCAGTTCGCCCTACAACAATGAGTGCATACTCATCACTTGAATTATGCTTCGTTGTGATATCCTGATACACTTCTTTAATAACTGAGCTGTTATAAGAACCAGCAAGTCCTGTATCAGAAGTAATCACGATGTAGCCTGTCCGTTTTACAGGTCTTGAAACGAGCATTGGGTGATCTGAGCTATTTCCCGTTGCCGCAACATTTGTAACGACATCACGAATCTTCGAAACATAAGGTGCATAAGCTTTTGCGTTCGCTTCAGCACGACCCAGTTTAGATGCAGAAACCATTTGCATAGCTTTTGTGATCTGACTGGTTTTTTTCGTTGAATTAATTCGCTGTTTAATATCAATTAAAGATGCCACAGATTTTCACCACCTTGTTTCTTGCCACCTTTTAGAAGAAATTATTTTTCTTCACTAGGAACAAAAGTATTTTTGAATTCATCAAGTGCACTGTTCAGCTTTGCTTCATCTGGAAGAGATTTTGTAGTCCGAATTTCATCGAGTAATTCTGCATGATTGTGATCGAACCACGTATTCATTTCAGATTCAAAGCGTAGAACATCATGAACTGGGATGTCATCCAAATAGTTATGAACAAGTGCATAAAGAATGAGTACTTGTTTTTCAACTTTTAAAGGTTTGTGTAAATCTTGTTTCAACACTTCAACCGTACGTTTCCCTCTTTCAAGTTTCGCACGTGTTGACGCATCTAAATCAGACCCGAATTGCGAGAACGATTCAAGTTCACGATATGCAGCAAGGTCAAGCCGAAGCGTACCCGCTACTTTTTTCATCGCTTTAATTTGTGCTGAACCACCAACACGTGATACAGACAAACCAGCGTTAATCGCAGGACGAACGCCTGAGAAGAATAAATCAGATTGCAAGAAGATTTGTCCATCTGTTATCGAAATAACGTTTGTTGGAATATAGGCAGAAATATCTCCTGCTTGTGTTTCAACAAATGGAAGTGCAGTAATTGATCCTCCACCAAGTGCATCACTAAGTTTTGCAGCACGTTCTAAAAGACGCGAATGCAAGTAGAAAACATCCCCTGGATAAGCTTCACGACCTGGAGGACGACGAAGCAGCAAGGAAAGTTCACGGTATGCAGCCGCTTGTTTCGATAAATCATCATAAACGATTAAAACGTGTTTTCCGTTATACATGAATTCTTCACCCATTGCTACACCAGCATATGGTGCAAGGTAAAGCAGAGGTGCTGGTTGTGAAGCTGCCGCTGTTACAACGATTGTGTAATCAAGCGCTCCATACTTGCGGAGCGTTTCAACTGCTGTACGAACAGTAGATTCTTTTTGACCGATCGCGACATAGATACAAACCATATCTTGGTCAGCTTGATTTAGGATCGTATCAATTGCAACAGAAGTTTTCCCTGTTTGACGGTCACCAATAATCAGCTCACGTTGCCCACGACCAATTGGAACTAAAGCATCAATTGCCTTGATTCCTGTTTGTAGTGGTTCAGAAACAGATTGTCGTTGCATAACGCCAGGAGCCACTGCTTCAATTGGACGAGTTTTAGTCGTTTCAACTGCGCCTAAACCATCAACTGGTCGACCAAGTGGATCAACAACACGCCCTATGAGAGCATCTCCAACAGGTACTTCCATAATTTTCCCAGTACGACGAACTTCATCGCCTTCACGAATTTCTGTGTAAGGGCCTAAAATGATGATACCTACATCATTTGTTTCTAGGTTTTGTGCCATTCCCATTACACCATTTGAGAACTCTAACAATTCTCCGGCCATTGCATTATCAAGTCCATGTGCACGCGCGATCCCATCACCGATATAAGTAACTGTACCTACTTCACTTACTTCCAAATCGCTTTGATAGTTTTCGATCTGCTGCTTTATAATGGAACTGATTTCTTCAGCCTTAATGCTCATCAATTTCACCCCTTGAAAAAACGGGAACTAGGCTTTAATTTGCCGTTCCATGTTCTTTAATTTCGTTTTTAAACTGTCATCGTAAATGCGAGTCCCAATCACGACACGAACACCGCCAATAAGCGATTTGTCAACATGATTGTGGATATGGAGCTTTTTCTTGTCCAACTTCTTAGCAAATACAGCAGAAAGTGATTCTTTTTCTTGGTCTGAAAGCGGAATAACTGAGTAAACATCAGCTTCAGCGATTCCTTCCAGATTGTTGACTCGTTCTTTATAAAGATCGGCGATTACCATTAAATAATCTTCACGCCCACGGTCAATTAGCAAAAAGATAAAATCCCGAAGCGTTTCATTTACATCTTTAAAAACAGAACCAGCAAGTTCTTTCTTTTGCTCTGTTGTGAGAGTCGGATTTTCAAGTAGTTTTACAAAATTTTCATTTTCAGTTAAAACATGCTTAATAACGGAGAGTTCCCCACCAAATTCATGGATTTGCTTTTTCTCCTCAGCCACTTGAAAAATAGCTGTAGCATAACGGCTTGCGACTTCTAAATCTTTACTCATTTTTCATCGCCCAGCCTTTCGATATAATCTTGGATGATATCGTTTTGTGCTTTTTCATCCAGATTTTTTTCGATTACTTTCGAGGCAATCAGAACAGATAAGGAGCCGACTTGCTCGCGAAGAGCCGAAATAGCTTCTTCTTTTTCGCGAACAATTTCGTTTTTCGCTTCTTCTTTTAGGCGCTCTGATTCGGAACGTGCTTGTTTAACAATTTCTACACGCTCTTTTTCACCAAGCTGCTTAGCATTTTCAATCATTGTTTGTGCTTCTACACGAGCTTGTTTTAAAACTTCACGTTGTTCATCAAGAAGTTTTTCAGCTTGTGAACGGCTTTCTTCAGCCGAATCAATTTCAGATGCAATGTGCTCTTCACGTTCTTTCATAACATTCATTAGTGGCTTCCAAGCAAAAATGCGGATCAGCACTAATAAAAGTGCGAAAGTAAAGAGTGTAAATAGACTATCGCCTATTGTAAAAGCAGAACCTACTACTAAATGTGGTTGTAACACGCCTGTTTCACTCCTTTCCAAACATTCGCTAAAACTAAATTACATTTCAAGAAACGGGGAAAAACCCCGATCTCTTTGCGATTCGTGGTTTTAATTACTTATTTAGAACCATGAATGCAATAACGACAGCGATGATTGGAAGGGCTTCAACTAAACCGATACCAATGAACATGATCGTTTGTAGCATTGAACGAGCTTCTGGTTGACGAGCAACACCTTCAACAGTTTTCGAAACAATAAGACCATTACCAATACCTGCACCTAGTGCACCTAATCCTACTGCGATTGCAGCTGCAATAACACCTAAAGACATAATTTAATATCCTCCTTAAAATTCCTGTTTAATTTGTTTCATTTATTAAAGCTTAATGTTCATCACTAACTTTGTGTGACATATAAACCATTGTCAACATTGTAAAGATATACGCTTGGATAGCACCGATGAATACGGAGAATCCTTGCCATAAGAGCGCTGGAATGATTGCGAGTACCCCTGTAAAAATGTTGATGTGAGCGAGTTGAGTCGCAATAATAGAAAGTAAAACTTCACCAGCAAAAATGTTTCCGTAAAGCCGCAATCCAAGCGTTAACGTATTAGCAAACTCTTCAACTACTTTTAACGGGAACAAGAATTTCATTGGACTCAAATATGTGCCCATGAAATAATGTTTGAATCCACGCATCTTGACACCATAATAATGTGTAAGCGCAAGTATCATAATGGCAAGTGTTAACGTTACAATTGGATCCGCTGTGGGTGAACGCCACCAAACTTCATCGTGAACTGCAACGGACGTTACAACACCGAGCATGTTCGCTACAAAGATGAACATAATTAGCGTAATCCCTAAAACATGAAATCTTCCTCCAGTTTTCCAGTCCATGTTACTACCAATGATACCCCGGACAAAGTCCATTACCCATTCAATAAAATTTTGCTTCCCAGTTGGACGCCGTTTTAAATTACGGGTGCAAATAATAGCGATCAAAAGTACGATCACGCATGTAACAGTAATCATCACTAGGTTCGAAAGGTTAAAATCCAAGCCTAGAAAATGGACTATGGGAAAGTTTTCTTCCAATTTGGTTCACCCCTCTCTTTTTGTTAACTTTTTTCTCCGATATAAGGAATACAGTATAAAATCCAAGAAGATAACCGCATAAGCTATTCCTAGACCAATAAGCATACTGTAAACATGAAAATACTCGGGGAGTTGTGTGGCAATGATTGTCGCAAGTAGGACACTTCCCATTCTTGCAACCGTTCCGATCCCGTAAAAGTTTCGGTTTTCCGCAAGAGCCTTTGTCATCGCTTGCGTTCGTCTCATCAGTAGCCAGTAATTAAACCAGCCTACGACTAGTCCTAATTTCAAACCCAAGAAGATATGTACATACGGTGTAAGAAACCAGCCTACAAGACAAACTCCAATAAATGCAATGAGATACTTTTGATGGCGATGGTACATTCCTATCAGCGACTCTAACATATGATGCCGTCCTTTCTTTTTCATGCATGTCAATCGTCTTGTTTACAAATTAAATTTGCAAACTAATTCGGAGTGAGCAGCTTAACTTTGTGAAATACGACACACTTATAACCTTCTATCCCTTTTCTTTCAGCAATGAAAGCCTTAACACCGTGTCCTTTCTAGAATACAACAGCGAAAAGATAAAAGTCAATATCGTACCACATTTTATTCTGCGCCTACGTTCTTATAGTATCACATTTCCCAGGTGTTCAGAAAACATTTGATTGTTTTTTTGTTTACTTTTTTGTAAAGGTTTATCGAATGAAATCCGCAGCCTGGGTTTGTCTACATAAACACCTCCGATACTCAGAAAAGCCTACTCAGAAACAAGTATGTTTTTTCACAAACTTAAAAAAATAAAAAACCTTTCACAATTGTAAAAGGCCTTCGCTTCTTTAAAATCGAGAATCTGAAAGCACTTTTCTACTGAAAAAAGAACACAAAAGCGGTTCTTTCATCCCCCCGATTGATATAACCCTTCAAAGCCGCAACTTTATTTCTGTCAGCAAATTTTTGCCGGCGGGAATAAAAGAATGCTTCGCAGCGCTCTATCCCTTGATGAATGAAAGTACGTTTTCTAGGTTCATTTGATTGATAACATTGAACATATTATCACATGTTACTAAAAAGCTCTACCCTTAATCCCTTCTGTAATAAATATGTAATAATAAGGCGTTTTCATTTAACTGATAAATAAACAAACAGCTATCCAAACTGGATAACTGTCTACTTTGAATCAATTGGTTTTAAAATCTTCTGGACGTTTTGTTCCGTTAAAATAAGAAGAAATGGCTTCAAGAATTCGCTTGGATGCTTCCCCATCACCATATGGATTGCTCGCTTGACTCATTTTTTGATGTTCCGCTGGATTATCAAGCAACAGCAAAGCCTCTTTAATCAAAGCTGCTTTTTCAGTACCGATTAGTTTTAGTGTTCCAGCTTCCACGCCTTCAGGTCGTTCAGTTGTGTCACGCAAAACTAAAACGGGGACGCCCATGCCCGGCGCTTCTTCTTGCACGCCACCAGAATCGGTAAAAACTAAGTACGATTTTTTCAAGAAATTATGGAAATCGATTGCATCTAACGGTTCAATCAAATGAATTCGATCATGTCCACCGAGAATGCTGATAGCTTTTTCTCTTACCGCTGGGTTCTTATGCATCGGATAAACGAGCTCAACATCTGGACGCTCTTCAACGATCTCCCGCACACCTTCGAACATGCCTTGCATAGGTTCTCCAAGATTTTCTCGCCGGTGAGCTGTCATCGAAATCAAGCGATTATCGCCTAAGCCGTCTAAAATCGGGTGCGAATAGTTTTCTTGCACCGTCGTTTTTAACGCATCAATCGCCGTATTGCCCGTCACAAAAATCGCGTCCGCTTTCTTGTTTTCGCGCAACAGATTTTCTTTTGCCGTATCCGTTGGCGCAAAATGTAGATCTGCTAAAACTCCAGTAAGTTCGCGGTTCATTTCTTCAGGAAACGGGGAATACTTATTCCAAGTTCTAAGGCCCGCTTCCACGTGTCCGATTGCTGTTTGTTCGTAAAATGAAGCTAAGCCAGCAGCAAAGCTTGTTGTCGTATCCCCGTGGACAAGCACAATATCTGGCTTTTCTTGTTTAATTGTTTCAACCAGACCAGATAAAACTCGCGATGTGATATCACTTAGCGTTTGACCCGCTTTCATAATATCTAGATCAACATCCGCTTCGATATTAAAAATTTCCATAACTTGATCAAGCATTTCTCGGTGTTGCGCCGTCACAACTACGACCGACTCGAACTGATCTGGGTTTTCTTTAAGTGCATGAACGAGCGGTGCCATTTTAATTGCTTCAGGTCGTGTCCCGAAAACACTCATCACCTTAATTTTTGCCATATCCCTCAACCTCTTCTATTTTGTTCCGAATAAACGATCGCCCGCATCTCCCAAGCCGGGGATAATATATCCGTCTTCATTTAGTTTTTCATCAAGTGCAGCGATATAAATATCTACATCTGGATGCGCTTTTTGAAGTGCTTTAACGCCTTCTGGAGCCGCTACGAGACACATAAATTTCATGTTTTTTGCCCCGCGTTTTTTAAGCGAATCAATCGCCATAATTGCCGAACCGCCCGTTGCAAGCATTGGATCAACAACAATGAAAAGTCTTTCTTCGACATCAGAAGGAAGTTTCACGAAGTACTCTACAGGTTCAAGCGTTTCGTGATCACGGTATAAACCAACATGACCTACTTTAGCGGCAGGAATTAGCTTCAAAATTCCATCTGTCATTCCAAGTCCTGCACGCAAAATTGGAACAACGCCAACTTTTTTCCCTGCAAGCGACTTCGCTTTTGTTTTTTGAATCGGTGTTTCCACTACTGTGTCTTCCAGTTCCATATCACGAGTAATTTCATACGCCATTAAAGTGGCAACTTCATCGACAAGTTCACGAAATGCTTTCGTTCCTGTTTCTTTATCGCGAAGAATAGTTAACTTATGTTGGATTAATGGATGACTTGTTACATGTACTTCTGACATTTCCGTTCCGCTCCTTTTTCATATCGAAATTTCTCTTCTTAATTGTATCAGAAGACAGCTCAAGTGCAATAGAAAAATCATCTCCACATAAAAACAAGGCAGAAAAATTCATTTTCTACCTTGTTTTGCTTTTTTACACATGTTCATATAGCGGATAATTTTGCATAAAGCTCGTCACTTCTTCTTGCACTTCATCCAAAACAGCTTGTTCATTCAAGTTGTGCAATACTTTAGCGATAAGCTCGCCCACTTTAATCATCGCTTGTTCGTTAAAGCCACGCGTTGTAACTGCCGCCGTTCCAACACGAATCCCGCTTGTTACAAACGGGCTTTCCGTTTCAAATGGAATGGAATTTTTATTCACTGTAATACCAACAGAATCAAGTGCTGTTTCTGCATCTTTTCCAGTGATCCCGAGCGCTTTTAAATCAATCAATAACAAATGATTATCCGTTCCATTCGTTAGCACATCAATTCCATTTTCTTGTAACGTTGTAGCTAGTTGTTTCGCATTTTTGATAATTTGAGCTTGGTATTCCTTGAATTCTGGCTGCAAGGCTTCCCCAAACGCTACGGCTTTTGCCGCAATAATGTGCATCAGCGGTCCACCTTGAATCCCTGGAAAAACTGCTTTATCAATTTGTTGACCCCATTTTTCTTTTGCAAGAATCATTCCCCCGCGGGGGCCACGAAGCGTTTTGTGTGTTGTTGTTGTGACAAAATCTGCATATTCTACCGGGTTTTGATGAAATCCTGCAGCGACAAGTCCGGCAATATGCGCCATATCAACCATGAAAAGCGCATTTACTTCATCAGCAATTTCACGGAATTTCGCAAAATCAATCGCAAGTGGATAAGCACTCGCTCCCGCCACAATCAATTTAGGTTTCGTTTCAAGCGCAACTTTTCGCACTTCATCGTAATCAATTTGTTTTGTTTCTGGGTCAACGCCGTATTCTTCAAAATGATATAACACACCGCTGAAATTAACAGGACTACCATGTGTCAAATGCCCGCCATGCGCCAAGTTCATACCGAGCACCGTATCTCCCGGTGAAAGCACCGCCTGATAAACCGCCATATTGGCTTGTGCTCCTGAGTGAGGCTGAACGTTTGCATAATCTGCGTTAAAAAG
This sequence comes from Listeria valentina, assembly GCF_011800755.1. Classification (GTDB taxonomy): domain Bacteria; phylum Bacillota; class Bacilli; order Lactobacillales; family Listeriaceae; genus Listeria; species Listeria valentina. The sequence continues at coordinate 38,873 of NZ_JAATJW010000008.1, read as the reverse complement.
TTCCTTCGCCCGGTCTCTCGCCAAGTTTTCAACGATATCAACATATTCGCACCCGCCATAATATCGTCTTCCTGGATACCCTTCCGCATATTTGTTGGTTAAGACTGATCCCATAGCTGCAAGAACTTGTTCACTTACAAAATTTTCCGATGCGATGAGTTCAATGTTGTTTCTTTGTCTTCCCAGTTCCAAGTGAATTGCGTTAAAAACCTCAGTATCTCCTTTTTGCAGATAAACCAATACACCCAACCTCCAATTTTTTTGTTTTTTATGTCGAATCCTACATTCAATTATCTCTATCATTACGCAAAAAAAATAGAAAATCAAGTGTTTTATTCGATTTTTTAGTAAATTTAGAAAGTGAACCCTTTCACTTATAGAAAGCGTTCGTAAATAGCCGTTTGAAGAGCGTCAAAAGCCAGCTGATATTCCACCTCGCCGCCAGAAAACGGGTCAAAAACATCTTTTCCCTCTGGCGAAATCAAAGCAAACTTCTTTTCTTCTGCAGGAAAAATCAACCGAAGTAAGGCTAACTGGGCCGCGGTCATCACAAAAATTTTATCCGCCCATGCCAGATCTTCTTGTTGAAGTTGATGCGCTTCATGAGAAAACAGCAAGCCTTCGTCACGCAGAATTCGCTCCGCTTCCGCCGAAAGCGGAGCCCCTTCTTTCGCACTAATTCCCCTTGACCGAACAAAAACATCAGGCCGAGCTTTCCGAAGAATCCCTTCTACCATGGGACTGCGACAAGTATTCCCCGTACAAATTAGTAGAATATTCATCGCGGCAACTCACTTGTTTCATTCAAGTATTTATTCCCTGCTGCTTTTTCAAGTCGGTTCATCACCGCATCTCCGATCCCATCTTTTGGAAAAGTTTCCGCGAGTATGAGAGTCGTATCCGTATGATCAAATAAGCGTAAACCATCATACAAACGCCTTGCAATTTTATCCATTTGAGCTCGGCTACCGATTTTAATTTTCATTACTGGCTCACGAATTTCTGCCGCTAATTCATCTGAAAGAAGCAATCCCACCTTTTCGCCACGGTCAAGACCGCGCTTAATTTGTTTATCCCAAAAAGCAGCACCGCCTTCCACAAGATAAACCGGCGCAAGAGGAGCATAATGTGTATATTTCATTCCTGGTGCTTTCGGAACTTCTTCCTTCTTCAGCGTATTTTGAGCGGACCAGACTTCACCGATCACTTCCTCGATTTGTTCCGTTGAAACACCGCCAGGTCTCAAAATCACTGGTATTTCGGAAGTAACATCAAGCACAGTCGATTCCAATCCAACTCCCGTACTTCCACCATCAATAATCGCTGAAATTCGACCACTTAAATCTTCTTCCACGTGACGCGCCGTTGTTGGGCTAGGACGTCCAGAACGGTTCGCACTTGGTGCCGCGATTGGACGATTCGTGACACGCAATAATTCAAGTCCAACCGGATGAACAGGCATTCGAACGCCCACCGTGTTTAAACCCGCTGTGACACTTTCCGCAAGTGCACCAGGCTTAATTGGCAAAATCAGCGTTAGCGGACCTGGCCAAAAAGCCTCCATTAGTTTCTCCGCTTTTTCAGGAACTTCGGCGATGAACTCTTGCATTTGTTTGGCATCTGCAATATGCACAATTAAGGGATTATCAGATGGTCGACCCTTTGCCTCATAAATTTTCTTAACCGCATCTGGATTTGTCGCATCAGCCCCAAGTCCATAAACGGTTTCCGTCGGAAAGGCCACCGTTTCTCCTGCACGAAGTAAATCTGCCGCTTCTTGATAGATTTCTTTTCCTTGATCAATATTCCAAAGTTTCGTTTCCATCTTTTTATACTCCTTTTTTCGCCTTCTTGTCTTATTCTAACTTCTTTTCACCTCGTTTTACAATCTTTTACGGCTAAAAAGTTATCCCCAAACTGTGGATAATAACTTATTCCTTGGGGATAACTTTATGTGGATTTGTGGATATCCATCCAAAACCTTGTTCTAGAGCAACTTATAATAGAATATTTTACATTTATCAGCTTCTTTTTGAAGAAGTTATCCACAAACAGATGCGTGATTCGCAATAAAAAAAGACACGACTTTTCAGTTCATGTCTCCATTTAATAAATTAGAACAAACGACAATGCGGTCTTTTTGATTGATATCTTTATGGATGTAGGTTTTCGCTTCTGGGAACGTGGATGCGAATAAGGCTTGCACCGCTTCCCCTTGCGTATAGCCAATTTCAACCGCTACCCAGAATTTATCATCAAGCACCTCTGGCAAGTCTTTTATTAAGCGTTCATAAATTGCTAAGCCGTTATTTTCGGCAAAAAGAGCGAGTTCTGGTTCGTTCGCTAGAACGTAAGTCGACATCTCTTGTTTCTCGCGCTCAGCGATGTAAGGGGGATTTGCGACCACCACCTCAAACGTTTGCTTTTCGTGCTTAAACGCCTCTAGCAAGTCGGTTTCCACAAAATTCACGGGCGTGTTCAGTGCCAAACTGTTTTTTTGTGCAACGGCAAGCGCCTGAAAAGAGATGTCAGAAGCCGAAACCGCCAGTTCTGGAAAAAGCTTCTTTAGCGAAATCGCAATGATGCCACTTCCTGTACAGACGTCGAGCACCGTTTTCTGTGGGTTTTTCTTCAAGAACTGCTCGCACAACAAGACGAGTTCCTCTGTTTCAGGTCTTGGAATCAACACATTTTGATCGACATAAAAATCGTAACCATAAAACGGAGCAATGTTTAAAATGTACTGCACAGGCTCACCATTTAAATAGCGATCAAAATCTGCTTTAAACTGCAACTCGTGTTTTTCTTCCAAAACGCGATCAAAGCTCGACCAAAGCTCCGTTCTTTTCAAACCGAGTCTCGTTTCAAGCAAAATCTCCGCCGCGTTTAAATCCAAGTTCCGCGCTTTTAAAATTTGCGCCGCTTCATGAAGGAGCATCCCGATCGTTTTTTTATTCGGCATCGTTTAAATGCTCCAATTTACTAGTTTGATCTTCTAAAATTAGCACATCAATGATTTCGTCTAGCTTCCCTTCCATGATTTGATCGAGCTTTTGAATCGTCAAACCAATCCGGTGGTCCGTCACCCGGTTTTGCGGATAGTTGTAAGTTCGAATCCGTTCAGAGCGATCTCCCGTTCCAACAGCTGATTTCCGGTTTGCATCATATTCTTCGCGTGCTTCCGTTTCAAATTTATCGTAAACGCGCGCACGCAAAACTTTCATTGCTTTTTCTTTATTCTTAATTTGAGAGCGCTCATCTTGCATCGAAACTACAATCCCTGTCGGAATATGCGTTAGCCTTACAGCCGACATCGTTGTATTGACACTTTGTCCACCTGCCCCTGTCGAAGCAAATGTATCCACGCGAATATCCTTATCCTGCAAATCCACTTCCACATCTTCTGCTTCCGGTAAAATCGCAACCGTTGCCGTAGACGTGTGGATCCGTCCGCCCGATTCCGTTTCTGGAACCCGCTGCACACGGTGAGCCCCATTTTCATATTTCAAGCGCGAAAACGCTCCTGCACCGTTTATCATCACGATAATTTCTTTGTAGCCACCAATTCCAGTCGGATTCGCATCCATCACATCCACTTTCCAGCCACGTGCTTCTGCATAACGACTGTACATCCGAAACAAATCTCCCGCAAATAAAGCCGCTTCGTCGCCACCCGCTGCCCCGCGAATTTCCATGATGACATTTTTATCATCATTCGGGTCTTTCGGTACAAGAAGCAATTTCAGCTTTTCTTCTAGTTCTGTTTTTTCTTCTTGCAGACCATTTAGCTCTTCTTTCGCAAGCTCGCGCATTTCATCATCCAGTTTTTCCGACAAAAGTTCCTTCGTTTCGTCAATTCCAGACGTTACTTCTTTATAATGGCGATACGTTTCTACTGTTTCTGCGATACTGGACTGCTCTTTTGATAAATCTCGCAATTTTTTCGCATCAGAAACCACTTCTGGGTCGCTTAATAGTTCATTTAGTTCATCATAGCGGTTCTCAACCGCCTGCAAACGATCATACATTGATCTCATCCCTCACCTTTCATTCACCAATCGGCGGATGCGCGTGACACTTCCTGCAGACCGGATAGTACTGGTCATTACCGCCAATTAAAATTTGTTCCCCCGTATAAACAGGGTTCCCTTCCTCATCAACACGTAAAACCATCGTTGCTTTTTTTGCACAAAACCAGCAAATGGTTTTCATTTCTTCAATTTTATCTGCATATAGCAACAGATATTTCGATCCCTCAAACAGCTCGTTCTTAAAATCATTTTTCAGTCCGTACGCAATGACAGGAATTCCGAGTTCATCCACAATATGTGCTAGTTGAAAGACATGGTGCTTCTCAAGGAACTGCGATTCATCCAGCAGAACACAACTTGGTCGCGGCTCAATTTCCTTGACCTGCTCAAAAATATTCGTATCAGAAAAAACTGGAATCGCATCTCGTTTTAAGCCAATTCGACTTGAAACGACTCCCACTTGGTCCCGATTATCAATACCCGACGTAAAAATTACAACCGGCTTATTTTGTTCCTCATAGTTATGCGCCACTTTCAAAATTTCAATCGTTTTCCCACTGTTCATCACACCATAACGAAAAAATAACTGTGCCATAAATCCATACCCTCTTTTCTAAAACTCTTTTCCTATTCTACCATAGTCCCAAAAAAAATTGGATAGGGAAGCAAGAAATTTCGGTTTTGCTTCAAAAAAAGAAGCTTAGCTACTTCTAGCCAAGCTCCCTTCATCATTTTATTTCACTTGAAAACGCGTGCCCCACTAGGCTCAGCACGAAGCTGTTTGACTTCCGCCTCCAAATCGAGCCCGCAAAGTTCTTGCCTAAGCGTTTCACTCACTTCGCGCGGCGCAAGCACAAGCACAGTCGGCCCTGCTCCGCTAAGAACCGCCGCATAGCCGCCAAATTCAGCCACTTTTTTCCGAATCTCGATCAAATGTGGCACAAGCTTCGCACGATACGTTTCATGAAACAAGTCGCGCTCCATCATTTCGCCCGCAAGCCGCAAGTCCCCAGCAACAAGTGCCGCAACCATCACATTAGCCACACTGCTCGCCTGAACCGCATCCGAATACGAAAGCTCGCGCGGTAAAACCGCGCGACTTTCACTTGTAAGAAGCGCTTCCTCGGGGATAACCGCTAAGATGGCCACATCCGGAAAAGCATGCTGCAAATAAAAATCTCGATCTGGCTGCTTCGCGCAAACGACTAAGCCGCCTAAAATTGCGGGCGCAATATTATCAGGATGGCCTTCAAATTCCGCGGCAAGCCTGACAATCTCATCGCAAGAAAGGCCAAGGCCCGCAAGTTGATTCGCTAACTCGATCCCAGCCACAATGGCCGCTGAGCTACTGCCAAGCCCCCTTGCAGGCGGGATATCCGATTCCATCACTAAACGGTGTGGCGTAAGCTCAGGCGCTAATTTTCTAGCTACTTGGATGACCATGTTCGTTTCATCCTTGGGAATATCTCCCGCAAGTTGATGCTCAACCCGCCAAGCTGAACTTTTTTCGCAGACGGTGAGCGTCAAATATAAATCAAGCGCAAGCCCGCAAGAATCAAAGCCAGGTCCAAGGTTCGCCGTTGTAGCTGGCACTTGGATGCGCATTAGGCTTTCACTCCATTTCGCAGATGTTCACGCATCGCTTCGATGGTTTCCATATGCGCAATATCGAAGGAATGCACATTCATGGCTGTATCCGGATCCTTCAAGCCATTCCCCGTGAAGACACAAACAACCTGAGAGCCTCGCTTGATGCGTCCTTCTTTCAAGCTCTTGATGACGCCTGCAAGTGAAGCTGCGGATCCTGGCTCAATGAAGACACCGTCGCGCGCAGCTGCAAGTTTATAGGCTTCAATAATTTCTTCATCTGAAACAGACGTAATTGCGCCGCCTGATTCATCACGTGCCGCCTCGGCCAGCTTCCAGCTGGCCGGATTTCCAATCCGGATGGCCGTCGCGATCGTTTCGGGCGCTGCGATTCGTTCACCTTTCACGATGGCTGCTGCTCCTTCTGCTTCAAATCCGTGCATTTCCGGTAGCCCTGTCGCATGTGCATCATTCCATTCCTTGAAGCCCTTCCAGTAAGCCGAGATATTTCCCGCGTTTCCTACTGGAATGGCAAGTACATCAGGCGCTTTTCCTAAGTCCTCGCAAATTTCAAAAGCAGCCGTTTTTTGTCCTTCAAGGCGGAACGGGTTCACTGAATTGACAAGAGTTACAGCTTCTGTTTCCGCCAGTTCCCGCACGGCGTCTAAAGCTTCATCAAAGTTTCCTGCAATCGCAATAATATCTGCCCCGTACATCACAGCTTGCGCTAGCTTCCCGAGCGCTACTTTGCCGTCTGGGATCACAATGTAAGCTTTCATCCCTGCGCGTGCCGCATAAGCCGCTGCCGACGCCGACGTGTTCCCTGTTGACGCGCAAATCACTGCTTCTGCTCCTGCTTCTTTCGCTTTTGCAACCGCCATCACCATGCCGCGATCTTTAAACGAGCCAGTCGGGTTGAGCCCTTCGAATTTCCCGTAAAGCTCTACGCCAAGCTCTTCTGACAAGTGAAGAAGTGGAATGAGTGGCGTGTTTCCCTCTGATAGTGAGAGAAGAGGTGTTGCTTCTGTAATTGGCAAATTATCCTTATATTTGTCTAGTAAGCCTTTGTACATTTTTATCCCTCCACGACGGCATACTGTGTAATGAGGCGCATCTCAGGTTCTTTGTTCACGCCGTCCACAGCTTCCTCAATTTGATTACGACTTGCAGCATGGCTAATAATCACTACCGTAGCCGTATGCTCGTCATTTGGTTCTTGCAAAATTTTATCAAAACTAACGCCCGCGTCAGCAAATATTTTCGTTAACTTCAGAAATGTGCCTGTTTTGTCGTCCATTTGCATCCGGAAATAATATTTCGAAAAAACTTTATCTGCCGGTGTATATTTAGTTTCATGGACAAAGCGATTGAATACATTCCCAATCGTTCCAAGTTTGGTATTTTTAGCGACTGTAATCAAATCACTCACAACGCTTGTCGCGGTAGGCATTTCACCTGCCCCTGGCCCATAGAACATCGTTTCCCCAACAGCTGCTCCTGTGACAAATACGGCATTATTTTCATCGTTAACGCCAGAAAGTGGATGTGCCGCTGGAAGAAGTACTGGTCCAACCGCAACGTCAACTGTATTGTCAATTTCCTCGGCTTGCCCGACTAGCTTTACTTTATAGCCAAGTTGCGAAGCAATTGCAATGTCTTTTTGGGAAATGCCACGAATTCCCTTTGTTTTTACGTCATCTAAATTGACATTCATTCCAAAAGCAAGCCTTGTTAAAATAACCATTTTACGTGCTGCATCAATCCCGTCAACGTCACTTGTCGGATCTGATTCTGCGAAACCTAAATCCTGCGCTTCTTTTAACGCTTCTTCATAGCTTTTATTTGAAGTCATCATTTGCGTTAGCATGTAGTTGGTCGTTCCATTGACAATCCCCAGAACTTTTTTAATGCGATCTGCTGCTAAACTATTCACAATCGTCCGCAAGATAGGAATGCCACCTGCCACACTCGCTTCATAAAATAAATCACAGTGGTTTTCCTGCGCCACGGCCACGAGCTCATCCCCGTGGATAGCGATTAAATCTTTATTCGCAGTTACAACACTTTTCCCAGCTTTCAGTGCATGCAAAATGTAATTACGCGCAGTTGTGATGCTGCCCATTACTTCTACAACAACAGCGATTTCCGGATCGTCTAGCACGTCTGTAGGATCGGTTGTTAAGGTAAACCCTTCTGCCTCGTAACGGCGATTCTTTTCTAAATCGCGCACAAGTACTTTTTTCACGGTGATATCATAGCCCGTCACTTGGCTGATTTTTTCTTGGTGTTCTTTTAAAATACGGATGACGCCACTTCCTACGGTGCCAAATCCTAACACACCTACTTGTAATTTTGCTTTCACATGAAAACCTCCTTTGAAAAGTATTGATCTCTCTTTTATTATACGCACGATGATTCAAAGATGTAAACCCTCTTATTTGAACCTTCGCATTTCTTCCACTTTACTGACTATTCTGCTTTGAAATAAGTCAAAAAAAATACACCTCTTGAAAGAGATGTATTTGTTCCTTCTTGATTAAGCTTCGTTTGTACGAACTTATTTGAGTCCGTATTTTTTGTTGAAGCGGTCCACACGGCCATCTGCAGTCGCATGTTTTTGTTTACCAGTATAGAATGGGTGCGAATCAGAAGAGATTTCGACACGTAGCAACGGATACTCGTTACCATCTTCCCAAGTGATTGTTTCATTTGACGGTTTTGTAGAACCCGACAAAAATTTAAAATCAGTACTAGTATCAACGAAAACAACTGGACGGTAATCAGGATGAATTCCAGTCTTCATTTCTTTTCAACTCCTTCGCCCTGAATCATCTGAAACAGAGAAATTCACTGCAAGAAACACACAGTATGATAATTATAACAACTGATGCGCAAACAAGCAATAGTTATTTTTTAAACATTTCTTCGTTCAACAATTCATGAAATTCTTGATTGGTCTTCGTTTTTTTCATGTAGCGAATGAACCGTTCTGACATATCAAGTGCATCGCCTTGCACCGGTAATACTTTCCGGATTTTCCAAAGCTGATCCAGTCGTTCTTTCGCGAGTAATAGTTCTTCTTTCCGTGTTCCAGATCTTCTAATATCAATCGCTGGGAACAACCTTCTTTCCGCAAGTGTACGATCAAGATGGAGCTCCATGTTCCCTGTACCTTTAAACTCTTCGTAAATCACATCGTCCATTCTTGAACCTGTATCAATCAACGCCGTTGCAAGAATCGTTAAACTTCCGCCTTCTTCGATGTTCCGCGCAGCTCCAAAGAAACGTTTTGGCCTATGGAATGCCGCTGGGTCAATCCCACCAGAAAGCGTTCGCCCGCTTGGAGGAATAACAAGGTTGTAAGCTCTTGCAAGCCGAGTGATGCTGTCCATCAAAATAATAACATCGCGTTTTTGTTCAGCCAGTCGCATCGCTCGTTCCAAAACAAGTTCTGCCACTTTAATATGATTTTCAGGTACTTCATCAAACGTCGAGCTTGCTACGTCAGCAGAAACCGAGCGTTCAATGTCAGTCACTTCTTCTGGTCGTTCATCAATTAAAAGTACAATCAACTCTGCTTCTGGATGGTTTTTCGTGATCGAGTTGGCAATTTCTTTTAACAAAATCGTTTTCCCAGCTTTTGGTGGCGCTACGATGAGTCCACGTTGCCCAAAGCCAATCGGAGAAATCATATCCACCATTCGCATAGAAAGCGGATATTGGCCTGTTTCCAATTCAATTTGCCGGTTGGGATAAAGCGGCGTGAGCCCAGGGAAATGAACTCGTTCTTTTGCAACCTCGGGGTTCTCGCCATTTACCGCTTCTACATGTAGCAAGCCAAAATAGCGCTCATTTTCTTTCGGCGGCCTCACCTTTCCAGAAACTTTATCCCCTGTCCGCAAATCAAAACGACGAATTTGCGAGGCAGAAATATAAATATCTTCCGAACTAGCGGAATAATTGATTGGTCGCAAGAATCCAAATCCTTCTTGCGGAATGATATCGAGCACGCCTTCCATGAAAAAGAAGCCTTCTTTTTCCGCATTAGATTTAAGCAATGCAAAACTTAGCTCTTTTTTAGTCAGCTTGCTGTAGTAAGCAATTTTATGTTCTTTAGCGAGCGCATAAATCTCTTTAATCGTTAAGCTCTCTAAATACGACATGGACAAATTCGCCATTAATTAACCACCTTTATGTTTAAAATAGTTCACACAAGAAGTCGATATTCGAACGTTCGTTTATCATGAGATAGATGGCTCGCCCGATTCTTTGCGAATATCTGCACCGAGCGCTGTCAATTTTTCAACAATATTGCCGTACCCGCGTTCAATATGTTCAATTTCAAGGATCTCTGTTGTTCCTTCTGCAACAAGTCCTGCAATAATCAGAGCAGCACCTGCACGTAAATCTGTCGCCGTAACTTTCGTGCCTTTTAATGGCGTTTTTCCATAAATGACAACACTGCGACCATTTTGCTTAGATTTACCACCCATTCTTTCCAATTCTGCAATTTGCTTGAAGCGATCCGAGTAAACCGTATCCGTCACAATGCCGCTTCCTTCTGCTTGGGTAAGAAGCGCGGTCATTGGCTGTTGCAAATCTGTTGCAAATCCTGGATACGCATATGTTTTAACGTCTACTTTGCTTAAATGCTTAGCTTCGCCAACGTAGATGGAATCATCCGAAACCTCGATAGGTACGCCCATTTCACTTAATTTGGCCGTAATTCCTTCCAAGTGATCTGGAATAACGTTTTGAATTTTAACTCCATCTCCAGCAGCTGCAGCAATAATCATATATGTTCCAGCCTCGATTCGATCTGGAATGATCGCATGCCTGCAACCTGAGAGCTTTTCAACGCCTTGGATGCGAATCGTATCCGTTCCAGCACCCTTAATGTTTGCACCCATATTATTTAAAAGCGTGGCAACATCAATAATTTCCGGTTCTTTTGCCGCATTTTCAATCACCGTTTTCCCCTCAGCTAAAACAGCTGCGAGCATAATATTGATCGTTGCGCCAACGCTAACAACATCTAAATAAATTCTTGCTCCGCGAAGCTTTTCTGCTCGCAAATAAATAGCACCTTGTTCGTTTGTTACGGTTGCTCCAAGTGCTTCGAAGCCTTTAATATGCTGATCAATCGGACGCGGTCCAAGATAACAGCCACCAGGAAGCCCCACCACAGCTTTTTTAAATTTACCAAGAAGCGCGCCCATTAAATAATACGAAGCACGCAGTTTTTTTACGTTTCCATTTGGAAGTGGCATATCCACAATTTCACTTGGGTCGATAATCGCTTGATTTTCATCGTATCGAACACTGCCACCTAGTTCACCTATAATTTGATAAAGAGTTTGAACATCTGAAATATTTGGCAACCCTTCTAAAATAACTTCTGAGTCTGCCATGATTGCAGCTGGGATTAAAGCGACAGCACTATTCTTAGCCCCGTCAATCGTTACAGTCCCCGAAAGCTTTTTGCCGCCTTGTATCACCAATCGATTCGCCATGACTAACCTTCTTTCTTTTCAATTTCTTCCTTCATTATCGCTGAAACCTGGTTTTTATGCAAGACTCTGCTCCGCATAAAAAGCCATCCTACTCTAGGACAGCTTTTCTTCAAGTGGAGTGCTTGTCGTTTTTTTTTTCGTCTCAGGTCTCTTATCCTGAATCATTAGGGCAATCGCCCCAAACACGATACAACTATAATATGTCACAATTCGCCATAGAATCAGCGCTGCAAGTAATTTAGCTGTTCCAAGAAACGGAGCAAACAAAAGTGTAAATGTGTATTCCGCTCCACCGCTTCCACCGGGAGTTGGCATTACCGTTGCAAACATCATAATGAAAGCATGGAATGTAATTACCATATACAGCTCCATCGTCGTGACGCCCAACCCTAGCATTATAAAGTAGGGAATTGCGAAATAAACCCACAGCTGCAATGTGGTATAGAAACTAGCCGATACCATAAGTTTCCAGTCTCTGCTAATTCGACCACTTTCTTCATGAAATGTATCAATTTTTTCATCAATGCTTTCTTCGATTTTAAGTACGCGCTCTTTCTTTAAAAACCAACCAACTGGTTTCAATAGTACATGTACCAATCGGGTTGTAAAGCCGCGACTCTTGCCAACAAGGACTAAAGCAATGATAACCAAAAGATGCACCGCAAAACCGATCACAACAAGATATTTAACTTGTGGAACCGCACCAGTCATCAAATAGTGAAATCCAAAGATCAAAATCAACAAAAAATTAATCACGATCATTGCTTGATAGATAATAAATTTAAACAATAAAACAGAACTTGCAGAGCCGATATCCATCCCCTTTTTGATAAGCGCATAGAGCTGAGCGGGTTGTCCACCAGCCTGCATCGGCGTAATCGTATTAAAAAATTGTCCGATCATTGTAATTCGAAAAGACGAAAAAAACTTTTGCTTTTCAAAACTCGGTTTCACACTTTTATGAAGGACAACGCCTTCAAATAGCCAATATAAAAACATGAACAAAAATGCTACCAAGATCCACCACAAGTTGACTTGATCCATCTCTTCGAAGAATTTTTTTAAATCGACGTCTCGAAACTGCCAAACTAAAAAGCCAATGCTAATCACAAGAATCAAAAAAATATTGAGCCAATTTCGTTTTGCAGTTTTGCTCATGCCGCCGTTCACTCCTTCACTAACTGATGGTAAAACTCATCCCAAATTCTTGTTAGTCGCTCTTCCGAATAATACTCTGCACCTGCTCTTGCCATTTGAACAAGCTTGTCGTAAGCAGAATGATCTTCTTTTAGTTCGCTTAGTTTTTGGATGAATCCTTGATTGTCACTCGCAGAATCATAATACCCTGTTAAAATATCCTTGTATAAATCTAAGTCGCGAACAAGCACCGGAACATCAGCGCTCATCGCTTCCAATATCGCCATCGGAAAAAGTTCATTATAAGACGGCATAAAAAAGACATCTGCCATGTTAAAACAAGCGTTCATTTCTGTTCGGTCGACGATTCCAATGAACTTAACATTTTCTGGAGGATTATCATAGATTTCTTTAAGCTCTGCATAGCCAGCTGTAATTTTCCCAAAAGAAAAACCGCCTGCCCAAACAAATTCGATTTCCGGAAGAGCACGTGCTACTTCAATAAAATCTAAAACGCCTTTTCGGTGTTGTACCTGCCCTACTCCAAGCACGACAAATTTGTCAGAATCAATATGATATTTTTTTCTAACTTCTTGTTTGGCTTCGTTTTTCATCGGATAAAATGTTTTTTTAGAAACAAAGTTAGGAATGTAATGGATCTTTTCACGAGCAATGCCATGCTGCTCAAGCTTTGGTATAAACGAAGAATTGACCACTACAATTTGATCCATTCGATTATAAAACGAAATTAAATATTTATAAAAAACAGCGCGGGCAATTTTGGGTAGCTTTAAACTTCCCTCCAAAGTTTCTGGCAGAAAGTGGACATAGCCAACCCGAACTCCGCGCTTTTTCTTGAAAAATGTCGAAAGATAAAAGTGAAAATCTACCGTATGATAATGTGTAATATCACTTTTACGGAAAGTATTAATCGAGAGATCAAACTTATCGTTTAAGTGTTCGGATACAAGGTTGACTAGCTCTCGATAGGCAGAAGCAACACCCTGTCCTTTTACCTTCTCTGCAGACGACAACATAGTTAATTTAATCACGCCTACTAGACCTTCCTTTCCTGATGTGCGAATTTGATGTTAGCGAGAAAACCTGCGACGCCATCTTACTTTTCAAAAGTGTTGGCTTTAAATCAACTGGTTTTCTCTCCGTCGACTGATAGGCCGCAATCACTTCCATATAAGTTGCTTCGACTGTTTTCCCAAAAGTTTCAGCTGAATAGCATAAAACCTCGCTCCGTCCATTTTGAGCAATTTGTTTGGCTCTTCCTGGATTTTTTAAGACAAACAGCAAACGAGCCGCTAAATCTTCATCAGAATCAAATAAAAAGCCAGTTTTTTCATCAATTAAAAAATCTTCAATACTCTCATCGCGCTTTGCAACAACTGGAAGTCCAGATGCCATCGCTTCGATGTAAGTCAATCCTTGCGTTTCGCTCGTCGAAGCACTGACAAACAAATGTCCTAGTTGATAATAATTACCAACTTTTGCCCATTCAACAGCGCCAGTAAAAATCACCGAATCGGCTAACCCAAGTTCTACAGATTTTTCTTCGAGTTCCGCTTTAACGGGGCCATCCCCAACAATCACAAGCTTTGCATTAGGGATTTCGCTTAAAACTTCTGGAAAAGCATCCAGAATGGCATCAATATTTTTCTCATAAGCAACACGACCTAACGAAAGAACAATTGGATCATCTTTTGAAATGCCAAGTTCAGACCGAATGGCGTCTAGAGTTTCCTCATCTGGGCGTTCAAATGAATGTAAATCTGTCCCAGTTGGGATTGTGTAAATTAATTTATTTAAACCACATTCTTCCAAATGATGGCGTACTTTTTGAGTCGGCGCAATGAGCGCTTGATAACTTTCACAAAAAGAGCGTGTCATTCTTTTAACCATATTTGGTTTTAAGATTTTCCCATTAGCAATATAATGTAGATAATCCACATACATCGTATGATAAGTATGGACAATCGGAATCGAATATTTCTTCGCAATTTTTTTCCCTAATAGCCCTAACGAAAATTCTGTATGTGTATGAATAATATCTAAATTTAGTTCTCCGACAAGACGAATAAACTTACTCATCCCTGCAATAGCAATTCTTCGCTCTGGAAAGAACACAAAAGGAATGCTCGGCAAACGAAATACACGTCCTTCTTCACTTGCTCTGTCAGCATTAGGATCGGTCGTCGTAAAAATATATACATTATGTCCTCTTCGTCTCAGTTCTTCTTCCAAGGTAGCAATTGAAGTTGCTACCCCGCTGATTTGCGGACTGTAGGTATCGGTAAAGATCCCTATATTCATTACTATCGCCTACTCTCTCCAAGTTGGTTCTCTGGATATCTGTTTCATCATTATAGCATAATTCACGATATATGTATGCCCAAGCTGACTATCTCTATTATGAAGCCATATCCTCACTTTTTCATACGCCCCTAGAATGATTTTTATCTAAATCTTTATTATTAAGTTCTTCCGCGCATCTTTTCCAACTGCTTTATTTTACAATCATTTTCGTTATAACACAATAACCATTATCCTAGATAGTTAAACTAATTACACGAGGGCAAATAAAAAAGGAGAGACGCGAAAACGCCTCTCCCTCAAAAAATTTAAAATTGTTCTTACGCTTTTCCGTTAGAACCAAATTCTTGAATTTTTTCTGTAACTGTTTTAATGATCGCATCAACACCAGGGCCGATAACTTTACGTGGATCATAAACATCTTTATCAGCAGCAAGTTTTTCACGAACAGCTGCAGTCCAAACAATTTGGCACTCAGTGTTAACATTGATTTTGCTGTGACCCAGTTCAATCGCTTTCTTAATTTGATGTTCAGGAATTCCTGATCCACCATGAAGTACAAGCGGTTTACCTGTAAGTTCGGAGATTTCTTTCATTTCGTCGAAGCCTAATTTTGGTTCGCCGTGGTAAGGGCCATGTACAGAACCAAGTGCAGCTGCAAGTGCATCAATACCAGCTTCTTTCACAACACGTAAGCATTCTTGTGGATCAGCATAGTTGATTCCACCAGTAACGCCGTCTTCTGTTCCACCAACAGTTCCAACTTCAGCTTCTACAGAAACGCCTTTTGGATGTGCATAGTCTACAACTTCTTTTGTCATAGCTACGTTTTCATCGATTGGATGGTGAGAACCATCAATCATTACTGATGTGAAGCCTGCATCAATTGCAGCTTTACAAGAATCAAAGCTTGAACCATGGTCTAAGTGGATAGCAACTGGCACTGTAATTTTCAAGTCTTCTACAAGACCTTGAGTCATTTTTACAACTGTGTTGAATCCTCCCATGTATTTTGCAGCACCTTCAGATACACCAAGAATTACAGGTGATTTTTCAGCTTCTGCAGCTTTCAAAATAGCTTGTGTCCATTCAAGGTTGTTGATGTTGAATTGACCAACAGCGTATTTTCCAGCCAACGCTTTGTTCAGCATGTCTGTCATGTTAACGATAGGCATAATACAATTTCCTCCCTCAGGAATTTAAGAAAACTTGATGTTCTCTTAACTTATTTGAATTTCCGCCGTGAAAAATAGTGGCAGCTATTTTTCCTAACAGGATTATCATAACAGATTTGTGAGCAATTTACCATAAAGAATACCTATTATTTTTCTGAAAACGCTTTACTCCCAAACCCTTCAAAAATGTATGGTTATCAGTCAATAAGACATACTTTTCAGCTTATCTTGATCGGCAAAAACTTCAAGCGCTTGGTGCAAACATTCAACTGTATACGGAGTTTCGCCGCCATATACTCCATCATAGCTAAAATTCAAAGGTGTATCTCCCGCCACTTTAACATTTTTCACCCGTCTGTAAATGACATCTTCGCTCTGCAAATGTGTTCCACGCTTGAGTAGTAGGAAAAGCGAAAACAGCCGGGCAGGACTTACTTTTTTTAAAATCAGCAAGTCAAAATAGCCATCATTGATTTTTGCGTCTCTGACAAGGGATTCGAGTCCACCAACTGTATGCGAATTGTTGATAAAACTAAGTAAAATAGGACCTTCAAAAGTCTCTCCATCAAACTCCATTCGCACGTCTACGGGCTTCAATTGAGGAAGCATTTTTAAGCCATTAAATAAGTAAGCAAGTCTCCCGTAACGTTTTTTCTCCCGTTCAGAGACCGCATATGTAATTTCTGTTATTTTACCTAACGCCGCATTATTAATAAAATATTCATCTTCATTGCCTTTTCCAATATCTACTTTCATTGTTTTTCGTTCAGCTATTTGTCTAGCAGCCTCAATAGGATCTTTGTGAAAACCAAGTGCTCGAGCATAATCATTTGTCGTCCCAAATGGGAGTATACCCAAAACAGGACGTTTATTAGAGCGCATGATACCATTCACAACTTCGTTAACAGTCCCATCTCCTCCAGCAGCAATAATCGCTTGCCACCCTTCATTTGAAGCTTGAAAGGCTATTTTTGTTATACTTTTTGGATCCTTTGTTGAAGAAACAAGTGTCACTTCATAACCTGCTTGATTCAACAGTTGTTCGACCTCAGGCATGGTTTTATGAAATTTATTTTGTCCTGCTGCTGGATTGTAGATTATCATCGCTGTTTTAAACACGTTCATTCCCCCACTTCTTCCTCTTAGTTTCCTATAGAAGATATTCGTCTGTCAACCTTAGGGCTTTGCACCCTCAACTTTTTTCCTAAACCCCTCTTTTTCTTTTCTTAAAGATCACTTTTTTTACACTAAATATTATATTTTCACTAAACATCCTGAAAAAAATCAGCCACTTTACCAGCCAAAAGAATCATTTTCTTTTGTTGTATTGACGCTACCTTACAGGATTGTCATAATAGAAGTGGAAAATGAAAAAGTTTTCGTTTTCAAACAATTAAAAAAAGAGGAGTTGATCAGCGTTTGAAAATACTTCTACACTCAGCATTTCTTGCTACAGGACTAGCGATTGTCGCTATCCCAAGCATTGCTTCTGCTGATGAAGTAAATACCCCACAACCGCATAATACTACTGACGACTTGAAATCTGCAGATGAGCAATCTATTTATGTTCCTCAAGCAATCCGTGAAGGTAAAGTAACGGAAGAAAATGACGGATTTGAAGATGGGTCAGATACAAATGTTTTAGCTGATGTCCCAATGCTTCGCGCTGCTGGATATCCAGATGTAAACAGCTATATTAAATCTAAAAACTTTAGCACAGCTAGTATTGAATATCAGTTAAAAAGCCAATTTCCAAAGTTCAACTATCGAAATGGTTATGGAAAACCTGAAGGAATCGTATTGCATGAAACAGCGAACAATAATTCCACTATCCAAAATGAAATTGACTATATGAGTAAAAACTGGCAAAATGCATTTGTTCACACCTTTGTCGACAAATCTCGTATTATTCAAATTCACCCGACTGATAACGCAGTTTGGGGTGCAGGGCAATATGCCAACGCTCGTTTCATCCAATTTGAGCTTGTTCGTTCAAAAACTTTTGACGATTTCGCTCGTTCTATCAATAACTATGCTTATTATTCAGCTTATTTGCTTACAAAATACAACATGAAGATTGATAGTGCGGAAGGTGATGGCAAAGGAACTGTTTGGTCGCATAATGCAGTAACCAAATATCTTGGCGGAACGACTCATACTGACCCAATTGGGTACTTCAATCAATATGGTTATAATTGGAACAGTATGATAGCACTCATTCAAGAAAAGTATAATCAAATTAACAATGGTGTTGTCCAATATGACAAGGTCATCTGGGCATACGCACGTGTGAAAACACCAAACACTGTTATCTACTCCAAACCAACTGGCGCAACAGGAGCTACATCCGTCGGTAACCTCTCTAGTTACTCGGGCAAGCAAATGCGACTCGTTCGTGAAGCTAAAGTGGGAAACACTATTTCTTCACAAATCAGCGTAGACGGAAAAGTCATCGGTTGGGTGAATAATGCTGCGCTTGATATTTTTTATAAAACAGCAAACGAAACTTCTCTTTCAGGCTATCGTATGGTGAAAACTGCAAGCCAAAACGAAGGATATTACATGTTGCCAGTTGCTGAACCAGTTGATAAAAAAGGAACTTTAAAAAACCTTTACAACAAGGTTCTGACTGTAGATCGGCAAGTTACTGTTGATGGCGTTGTCTGGAATCGCATGAAAAACGGAACAGCTATTGTCGGGTGGACGAAAGCAAGTAATCTAGGACTCACTGTTTCGACAAACGATGTCGTATGGGCTTACGCACGTGTGAAAACAGCGAATACAACCATTTATTCTGGACCAGTTGACTTTGCAACAGCTGTCTCCGTGGGTAACTTATCCAGTTATTCTGGTAAACAAATGCGACTTGTTCGACAAGCTAGAGTTGGAAACACTATTTCTTCGCAAATTAGCGTAGACGGAAAAGTCATCGGTTGGGTGAATAATGCTGCGCTTGATATTTTTTATAAAACAGCAAACGAAACTTCTCTTTCAGGCTATCGTATGGTGAAAACTGCAAGCCAAAACGAAGGATATTACATGTTGCCAGTTGCTGAACCAGTTGATAAAAAAGGAACTTTAAAAAACCTTTACAACAAGGTTCTGACTGTAGATCGGCAAGTTACTGTTGATGGCGTTGTCTGGAATCGCATGAAAAACGGATCAACCCTTGCTGGGTGGACAAAGGCGAGCAACCTAGGACTCACTGTTTCGACAAATGATATCATCTGGGCTTACGCACGCGTGAAAACAGCGAATACAACCATTTATTCTGGACCAGTTGATTTTGCAACAGCTGTTTCCGTAGGTAACTTATCCAGTTATTCTGGCAAGCAAATGCGACTCGTTCGACAAGCTAGAGTTGGAAACACTATTTCTTCGCAAATTAGTGTAGACGGAAAAGTGATTGGCTGGGTGAATAACTCTGCACTCGATATTTTCTATAAATCTGCCAACGAAAAGGCTGTTTCCTTAAAACGAATGGTCAAAGCTACAAGTCAAAGCGCAGGCTACTACATGCTTCCAGTTGCTGAAACTGCCGACAAACGCGGTACTTTGAAAGATATTTACGACAAAGAACTTACGGTTGATCGTGAAGTAACTGTCGATGGTGTGGTTTGGCAGCGAATGAAAGATGGCTCGAAGCTTCTTGGTTGGACTAAAGCTAGCGACCTTGGAGCTGCACCTTCATACAATAAAGCCATTTGGTCTTATGCACGTGTGAAAACGGCAAACACGGCCATCTATTCAGCACCAGTTGGTTCTGCTGTAGCAGCATCAGTTGGAAATTTGTCGACCTACTCTGGCAAGCAAATACGACTAATCCGTGAAGCTGAAGTTGGAAGTACCATCTCTTCGCAAATCAGTGTAGAAGGAAAGCTACTTGGTTGGGTTAACAACTCAGCACTCAACGTTTTCTATAAGTCTTCTATGGAAAAAATCATTTCTGTGAAGCGCACTGTAAAAAATACAAATGGTGTTTATTATCAATTGCCAGTTCCTGAACCGGTTGATAGAAAAGGGACGCTCGCTGCTTATGCCGGCAAGACTTTAACTGTTGACCGTGAAGTGACCGTTGATGGAGCTGTTTGGAACCGGATGAAAGATGGTTCAGTCATCGTTGGTTGGACACTTGCATCTAATCTGAAAGCTTAAATTTAAAAACCTCTTGAAGTGGCCTTGATCCACTTCAAGAGGTTTTTTACTGAACAAAAAAAGCTTAGTTCAACTCGGAACTAAATTCGAGCGAGCTAAGCTTTTTATTTTATATCTTAGTTTTGTGCCGCCAAAGCTGCACCGATAAAGCCATCAAACAAGCTTTGCGGGCGGTTAGGGCGAGAAATAAATTCAGGATGGTACTGACATGCCACAAACCACGGATGGTCTTTTAATTCTACAACTTCGACTAAGCGACCATCTGGACTTGTTGCTGAAACAATCATGCCCGCTTCTTCCATTTGCTCACGGAAATCATTGTTAAATTCATAACGATGACGATGACGTTCCTCAACAAGCGTTTCACCGTAAGCTTCAGCTGTTTTAGTTCCTTCTTTAATTCGAGCAGGATACAAACCTAAGCGGAGCGTCCCACCAAGATTTTCAATATTCTTTTGTTCTGGAAGTAAATCAATGATGTTATAAGGTGTTTCTGGATCGATTTCTGCAGAATGAGCGCCTTTAAGTCCCACTACATTCCGAGCAAATTCTACAGTAGCTAATTGCATTCCTAAGCAAATCCCAAAATATGGAACTTGATTTTCACGCGCATAGCGAATGGCAGTAATTTTTCCTTCGATTGCTCGATCTCCAAATCCACCAGGAACAAGAATACCATCAGCATGGCCAAGTAGTTCTGCCACGTTTTCATCTGTAACTTTTTCGGAGTCGATCCAGTCAATTTCAATTTCCGTATCATGTGCATATCCCGCATGGCGTAAAGCCTCAGCCACTGAAAGATAAGCATCTTGTAAGGACACATATTTGCCGACTAGCGCAATCCGCGTTTTCTTGGAAAGATTTTTCACACGATGTACAAGCTCTTTCCACTCTGTCATTTCCGCTTCTGGTGCTTCAAGTTTCAAATGATCTAGCACGATTTGATCCATTTTTTGTGCTTGAAGAGAAAGCGGCACATTGTAAAGCGTATCTTCATCACGGCTTTCAATGACTTCTGAAGCCTTGATGTCACAGAACAACGCAATTTTTTCTTTCATTTCCGTCGAAACAGGTTGTTCCGTTCTTACAACGATAATATTTGGTTGAATTCCTAAGCTACGCAATTCTTTTACACTATGTTGCGTTGGCTTCGTTTTCATTTCACCAGCCGCTTTAATGTATGGGATGAGCGTTGTATGGATGTAAAGCACATTTTCAGAGCCGACATCACTTTTAATTTGGCGAATAGCCTCAAGGAACGGAAGCGACTCAATATCACCTACAGTGCCTCCAATTTCCGTAATAATAATATCAGAATTTGTCATTCTTGCAGCTCGAAAAACACGATCTTTGAGTTCGTTTGTGATATGCGGAATGACTTGAACTGTCCCGCCAAGATAATCGCCTCGGCGTTCCTTTTTGATAACCTCGGAGTAAATTTTCCCAGTCGTTACGTTGCTGTAGCGGTTTAAATTAATGTCGATGAAACGTTCATAATGTCCGAGGTCTAAGTCAGTCTCAGCACCATCATCCGTTACAAACACCTCACCATGCTGATAAGGACTCATTGTACCAGGATCGACATTAATGTACGGATCGAACTTCTGAATCGTCACACTGAGGCCACGATTTTTTAACAAACGGCCTAGTGAAGCCGCCGTAATCCCTTTTCCGATTGAAGAAACTACGCCACCCGTTACAAAAATATACTTCGTCATCGTTTAAAATCTACTCCTTCCAAAAATAAATAAATCAGCGCTTTTTCTAAAACGCTTGGGGTAAGAACAAAACCGCCCTAAAAATAAAAGCACCAAATGCAAGAAACGCTGATTCTGCACTTGGCTATTTTATATCTATCCACGGATCCAATAAAAAAAGCGTCCCGAAAATAAATACGGGAGCGCTTTTTTCTTCCGATCAATTGTCCCATTTAAGGGAGCCCAATTAAAATACTACAGTTGAAACCCAAATAAGTCAAGCTTTTCTTTCAGCAAAGTTCCAAGCTAACAAGCAGAAAGCCGCTTGCTAAAGCCTTCGAAAAAACCAGCTGAAAAGTTTTCAGCTGGTTTTTTCTTCGATTACTCTTCTGGATCTTCTGTGTAGTCACCATCGCTATAATCATCTTCTACCGTTGCGAGATCCCCTTCGATACCGTCTGGTAAATGATCATCCATGTCTTCGTCTTCATCAACTAAGCCGTCAGAAAGTGAAACTTCTTCTTCCCCAAGTTCCTCAACCACATCTTCTTCTTCGTACTCGATGTCATCATCCATAAGATCATCTAATTCTTCATCTTCTTCGTCATCATCATCTTGATCTTTTTTACGTTTTTTCTTCGGTGCTGAATGTGTTTGAACTTCTTCGTCAATTGCATCGATTGGATACCAAGCACGAAGTCCCCACGTATTATTACCTAGCGAAATAAAGTTTCCATCAATGTTCATGTCCGTATAAAACTGAACAAGGCGCTCCTTCATTTCGTCATTTGAAACGCCTAAAAATTTCTCAATTTCTGTAACTAGTTCTTGAAAACTAATAACTTCACGTTTTTCTTCTAACACATAATGTGCGACCTCAATTAGTGAGACTTCTTTCCGTTCTTCTTGCGTTAACTTACTTAAATCCAAAGTTGGCACGCCCTTTCCTCACACGTTTTCGCTTCAATGACTTTTTCAACTCATCTATTCAACTTTTATCTCATTTCACTATTTTACATGTTACTAGACGCAAGCACAATCCGAAAATTCAACTTCGCTTTACAATTTGGTAGCCAATGTAAAAGAATAAGACTGCCATCAGTAAGATCGGAATCGATCCAAGTTGAAAATTATAGAGAACATAGATTGCGACGCACAGAAACACGAAAAGCAGCGTTAATATAATGATTCGCTTCATTTATTGCTCTCCCCGTCATTAAAATGCCTCTGTCTGTTTAACTTTAAAACATTTTATTTCTTCCGTCAATAACCAGCATTGACAGACTTAGAAGGCAAAAGCCATGAAAGAAGCTTTTCTCCTCTTGTCTTTGCACCTAATTACATTTTTTCCGGAGCTTCAACTCCAAGTAATTTCAAGCCATTTTTCAGGTTGATCTTCGCCGCTTTAATTAAAGCTAAACGCGCTTTTGTAAGCGGAACATTTTCTTCATCCAATACTTTATTTGTATTATAGAAGCGGTGGAACGCCGAAGCGAGATCATTTAAGAATCTCACAATACGATGTGGCGCTCTTTTCGAAGCAGCTTCAGCAACGACATCTGGGAAATCTCCAATAACTTTTAAGAGATCGAATTCGACAGCTGACGTAAGCAACGACACATCCGCTTGATCGGAAACTTGGATGCCTTTTTCTTCACCAGAACGTAAAATACTTGCGATCCTAGCATGGGCATATTGCACATAATAAACCGGATTTTCATTTGAAGTTGACTTCGCAAGTCCCATATCAAAATTCATATGCGTATCCGAACTCCGCATTGCGAAAAAGTATCTTGTTGCATCTAGCCCTACTTCTTCAATCAAGTCGCGCATCGTAACAGATTTCCCTGTTCGCTTACTCATTTTCACTTGCTCACCATTTTCATAAAGATGAACCAGCTGAATGATCTCTACTTCAAGTTGACTTGGTTTATATCCAAGTGCTTCAATCGCAGCGCGCATCCGTGGGATATAACCATGATGGTCAGCTCCCCAGACATCAATTAAAATATCGAAGCCACGATTTAACTTATCTAAATGATAAGCAATATCCGGGAAGAAATAAGTATAGCTTCCATCTGATTTAATCAGCACTCGATCTTTATCATCCCCAAAGTCCGTAGTTCGAAGCCATGTTGCACCATCTTGTTCGAACACATAACCATTTTCGCGTAACTTTTCAAGCGTCGGCAAAATTTTATTATTTTCATAAAGCGAGGTTTCACTAAACCAGCTGTCAAAGTGAACCCGAAACTCATCCAAATCCGCTTTAAGTTTCGCTGTTTCAAACGCTAGCGCATCCTTCCGGAATACATCACGACGTTCTTCCTCGCTTGCATCCACATACTTATCGCCGTATTTGCCTGCAAGTTCTTTCCCAAGTTCGATAATATCTTTTCCGTGGTAACCATCTTCTGGAAAAGGCTTGTCAATGCCCAAAGCTTCAAAATAACGCGCTTCAGCAGAAAGCACCAGATTTTGAATTTGGTTCCCGGCATCATTCACATAATATTCGCGTTCAACGTCAAAGCCGGCCATATCCATAATATTCGCAAGAGAATCGCCAATTGCAGCACCGCGCGCGTGGCCTAAATGTAAATCCCCAGTTGGATTCGCCGAAACAAATTCAATTTGAATCCGTTCCTTCTTACCAAAATCAGACTGCCCGTAAGCCTCACTCTCCGCAAGAACAGCAGGGATGACTTTCGTTAAATAACGGTTATCTAAGAAAAAGTTGATGAACCCAGGGCCCGCAATTTCAATTTTTTCGATTTGTGAGCTTTCCGTATCAAACTCTTGGATAATACTTTCGGCAATTGCTCTTGGTGCTTTTTTGGCAACACGAGCAAGCTGCATCGCAATGTTTGTCGAATAGTCACCATGCGATTTTTCCTTTGGTACTTCAAGAAGAATTTCTGGTACATCAGCTTCACTAATTCCAGTTGCTTTTAGAACAGCTTGCTTAATTTGTCCAATCAAATTCTCCTGTGTTTCTTTAATTAAATTCATTTGGGTCCTCCTCTATCCGCATCGTTACCTCATATGAACCCACATAGGTTCCTGCACTCAGCAAGTCATACTGAAATGCTACTTCTCCTTGTGCCGCATCTTGACTGAACGCTTCGCTATAGCCGACCAGTTCCGATTCAAACAAAAACTTGCCAGCACCAGACTCAACCGAAGCTGTACTTCTACTTTTATCTTTAAAAAAGTGTAGACGCATATTAACCGCGCCATTTCTTAACAAAAGAAGCTCTGTTTCTGAAACTTTAAGAACCGAGCGGATTTTCCCTTCCACTTGCTGTTCCTCGTATTGGAGATAAATATTCCCCTCGTCACGATAAAAAACGCCTGGAACAGTGATTTCCGTTTTTTCCAGAGCATCCATTTGCCGTACTAGATTGGTAATTTGAATTCTTACCGACTTACGTTCTTTTACCATCCTTCAGATTCCTTTCGAAGAGAAGTGTAGACGTACTATATTATAGAAAAAAAAGCACAGAAAAGCAAATCACCTAGAAGAAAATTCCTTGATAGAATCCCGTCATGCTATTGATGAAAAATGGGATTACCGTCCTAAAAATTGGCCCAATGGTAAAATTATATAACGGGGTTAGCACGATGATAAGAAAGATTAAAAAGGCATATTGCTCAAGTGGCGCAATTTTTTCACGGAAACGCATTGGCAGAAATTCAAGTACAATTTGATAGCCATCAAGCGGTGGAAATGGAATTAAATTAAACACAAATAGCACTAAATTTAATTGAATAAAAATCGTGAAAAAGTTAGGCCAAATCGCTCCATTTAAAATAGAATTATCATGGCTAGCGAGAAACACGAAAATGCCCATCGCAATAAAAGCTAACAATAAATTGCTGATCGGACCGGCAAGTGAAACTAGAATGCTCCCTAAGCGACGCTTTTTTAATTTAAACCGATTAACCGGCGTGGGTTTGGCCCAACCAAATCCAACTAAAATGACCATCAATAGCCCGATAAGATCTACATGTACAAAGGGATTTGGAGAGAGGCGCCCTTCTTTTTTGGCTGTATCATCGCCAAACAATAGCGCTGTAAAAGCATGAGCCCATTCATGGACCGTAAATGCAATTAAAATTGAGACAAGGACATATGGGAGCGTCTCAAGTGGGTAAGCTAAAAAGTTACTCATTCAATTATTCCTTTCGTTTCCCTAAAATTTATATTATAATGGCACTATCCAAATAATAGCAGAGGTGATAACCATGCCGATTGTAACCATTAAATTTCTAGAAGGCAGAAGTGACGACCAAAAAAAAGCACTCGTAAAAAATGTGACAGATGTCGTCTCAGCTGACTTAAATGCGCCTAAAGAGAAAATTCACGTTGTATTAGAAGAAATGAAGAAAACCGATTACGGTGTTGCGGGTATCCGCAGCTCAGACTTGTAATCACCAAACCTTGCCACGAGTGGCAAGGTTTTTTATTGCATCTCTTTTTTATGGATGAGCGACGCCATTTCTTTCGCCACGTCAATTGGAATCCGTCCATTTTCAATGAAATCAAGTGGGAAATACAACTTGATATCCGTTCGAATTTTACCTCCGATTGATTCTACAACGGGGGATTCTGTTGAAAGCTCGCGCAACTCACCATTTCGCATCAGAAGCTGAATCGGTGACTTTCCAGTGCTTGCTCCCGGTTTATAAAGGTCATATGGCAGATCCGAGGAGTAATCAATCACAAGATAGTAAGAAGGATCAACATCTGCTTTTTCTAGTAATCCCTTCATTTGATTGTAAAAGGCTTGATCTTGTGACGGTTCATAGTCAACATAATGTAGCAAGCGCCTTGTTAAAAACCGATTGCACAAGTCTCGCAAAATCTCATCTTCTTCTTTTTGCCAAATCGAAAAATAAAACATTAAAATAGAATCATCTAACGCTAAATATTCTTCAAGCGTCACATTTTCACAGAAAAACGGTAAAACTTCATTTGGTGTAACAGCAAACTCATATCCTTCTTGATAAAGCGATTTTGCTCGGTCTAAGATCTTCCATAAAAGCACTTCACCGCTTCGACTAACAGGATGGAAATAAACTTGCTGGTACATTTGATAGCGGCTCATCAAATAATCCTCGACCGCGTGCATACCTGATTCTTTAATAATCACGCCATTGCTGTCAGGACTTGGCCGTAAAACTCGCAGAATCCGCTCCAAATCAAATTTTCCATAGCTCACGCCTGTATAGTAAGCGTCTCGAAGCAAATAGTCCATTCGGTCAGCGTCAAGTTGGCTTGAAATCAGCTTTACGAGCGTTTGATTTGGATGCGTTTTGTTAATAACCGAAGCAACAAGAAACGGAAAGTCTTTCCCAGCACGCATGAGTACGTCTCTTACTTCCGATTTTCCCGTAATAATATTTTGTGTGAATTCCTCATGATCTGTGTGAAACACTTTCTCAAATGCATGCGAAAACGGGCCATGTCCAAGGTCGTGCAAAAGAGCCGCACAAAGCGCTGTAGCCCGTTCTGTTTCATCAAAGGTATCTTCGGCAAAAGTAACGTCTAAAATTTGTCTAACGATCTCATAGACCCCTAGAGAATGATTGAATCTACTATGCTCAGCACCATGAAAAGTGAGTGAAGTTGTTCCCAACTGACGAATCCGACGCAAGCGCTGAAATTCTTTTGTTGCAATGAGATCCCAAATAATTTGATCTTTTACATGCACAAGTCCATGGACTGGGTCTTTGAATACTTTTCCTTCAGGCACCTTTTGTTGTAAGTAACTCAAATTTCGTCACATTCCCTTCACTTGATTTTTCCGTTGCGTTGGATGATGCGTTCAAAATATTGGGGGAGCAAGTCAAGTTCCTCAGCGGTTAATGCGCTTGAGTAAAGTTCTCCCGCATAATAACGTAGACTGTTAAGCAAACGTAGGACAACATCATTGATTGTTAATTCTTGTTCTAACGATCCAGATAAAGTTCCCATCACTTTTGGATCAACATCTGGGAATTTATATTTTTCTTGCAAACCTTTTCCACTTCTCTGATAAAACTCGCGAATAAGAGCTGAGCGCTCATCTTGGTTTCCATTTACAGCAAGATAGATTTGTACAGAAATACCTTTCGCCATGCGTCTTTGCGCAATCCCAGCAAATTTTCGTCCTTCAATGCTTAAATCATAACTTCCCGGGCAGTAAGAATGTTCAATTTCACGCGCTTCAATGACTTGACCAAAATCAGCAAACATATCTTTAATTAATGTGAACATGGTTTCGTAACCACGATCAATCGCAATACCACGTTCTACGTCTGGTAAAATAAGAGATAAATTTAAAACGCCTTGGTCTAATACAACTGCAAGTCCTCCAGAATTACGCAAAACGACTTGATAGCCTGCTTCTTTCAAAAACGCGATGCCTTCTTGCAACTTAGGAAGCTTAGTATCTTGAATTCCTAACGAAATCGTTTTTTCATGAACCCATGCACGTAAAGTTGGTGGACTATCTTTTTTTCCAACAGTTCGACAAAGTGTATCATCTGTGGCGTAGGACTCGAGCGCACTAAAAGCAGGATTTACAATCGTTTGGTCAATAAATCGCCACTTCGGTTGCTTAAGCAAGTCTTCTTCCAATAAAATCACGGTGCAAACTCCTCTACTTTTCTTTTTTGCTATTATAGCACACCCAGCCTATCTATGGGAGCAAATCCCTTAAAATCGCCGTTTAGCTTCAAATCTGTTTTTTCACTTTACTTTTTTAGGTTTAAACCAAAGTAAGCAAAATATAGCTATTAAAAAGAAGATTTGTTTTTTCATATTTACCCAACTCTCTTGTTTCTTTCTCTTTTCCTTATCTTCTTTTACTTCAAACAAAAAACGAGACTCTTTGGGGAAAGTCTCGTTTTTTTATATGAAAAGCTAGGGAGCTTTTTAAGCGATATTAATACTCATAGGGGTCTCGTCCATTTTTATGGTTTTTACGAGTATCTCCAGACCACAATTTATAGAGTAAGAAGATAATCCCTGCCAAAATCAGAATTGGGAACAGGAAGTGTAAAGTGATCCCAATAAATTTTAAAACGATATTTAAACCAATAAGTGCTAAAACAACTGTTAAAAAGTATTTCCAAAAGTTATTCATAATCAATCTCCTCATTTCTTTTTATTATTTAGATGAAACAACCTGTATATCTGAAAGCTCTTTTGAACGAACAACCATCTGATTATCTTGAATAACTAAACGATATGATTTGTTCATTTCTAGCTTATCATTTGAATAAAACTTTAATTGTGTAGTTTTGCCAGAAGGCATTTTACATTCTTCTTTAAAAATATAGCCTTTAAACTTTGCTTTCTGAACTTTTTCACCTGAATGTTTTATTGTAACTGTGTATGTATCAGAAGCCTCTGCAAACGGTGAACTTAGTTCAATAAAAACCATCACGATTACAAAAACAGCAGCTAACAATCCAAATATTGCCCTTTTCATTTTTATTGCTCCCTTATTTGATTTGATAAACTTATTATAAAGGGAATGAAGCATTACCAAAAAAGGCTGTAGAATGAATCTTATATCATTCCTTAGTCTGATATCGGAATCAGCCCATAGAAAAACCGCTATACGTGCATTGCCCTTTATTATCGGGTCTACATACGCATAGCGGTTTTCTTATCATTTATTTAACAATCAATTTTATGTCTTTCGGAATTCCAAAATACACTTTAAATGTCTCTTCTTGGAAACTCCCCGGAACCGGCGTGCTGTTCCATAAAAAGTCCTCGTACGGAAGGCGCTTTAAGGTCACTGCTTTTTCTCCGCTCTTAACTTGTTGCTTCACTTCTTCCATTCGCTCGTTATCGGCAGTTTTGATGTGATAGAAAACAACACCATAGGCCAGCGCAACAACAATCGTTAGCCCAGCAATTGGAACCAGCCAATTCGAAAAATCAATCCAATCTGATTCATAAGCAAAAACGAGTAAACGAATAATATAAAGAACAAACATCAGGTACGGAATTACAAAACAGCGTGCACCGATTGGCGTAATCAAGAAAAGCGGCGCAGACACAAAGGCTGCCGAAAGTAAGTAAAAGGAAAGTTCAACTTTTAAATTACGATTCGAAATAAATAGAATGACACTTAAAATTAAAACTAAGTAAAACAAAACAGATAGCCAAGCTTCAAAATTTGCGTTTTTCACAGGATTTGTAAAAAAGCTTAAATGAAGTGTATTTTTAACAATCGGCACGTAAAATGCATAGATGGTTAAAATAAAGATAAAGCTATTTTTTAAAATCAATAATCCTGTTGAAAGGTTCCTACCTGCCTTAACAAGCAACAAGATTGTCACGAGTGCAAGCACAATGTTGAGCCACATATTGTTCATAATGAACAGCTTATACATATCCGTGTAGAAAACTTCATAGATTCTTGAAAAAAGTCCTTGGTTTGTTTCGACGGAGCGATAATTGTCGGCACCGCTGAAGATTTTCACATAGGCTCCATTTGTGAACATGATTACGGCACCTATAAGCGTCCCAACAAAGTACAAAGCCTGGAAGAAATAAAATTTGCGAAACTTCATAAAGCTATATACGATGATAAATAGCGCCGCAAACACATTATAAATAGTTGCATGCTCAACAAAAAGTTGCGAGACAACTCCTAATGGAAGAGCTATACAAACAACAAACGGGCTATACTTTGGTGCTTTATCGTAAAAGACATTTTTGATAATCAAAATATACAGCAAAATACAAAATATAGCTGTATTGTAATTAGCAAATCCTGCTGCCCAAGTAAAAGTAGATTTCAACATGCCAAGCGGAACTGAAAGCACGAGGAAAAAGCTCAGGAAGCTTAATGTCCACTTGCTGGTTCTTGCAATAAGTAGGGGTAAAACAACAAGTGCCGAACCCAAAATCCCCATTAATAAGTAGCGAATAAAGTTAGAGCGCGTAATTAAAATTTCTGTTAGATTTCCTAAATATCTGCCATTGTAGTCTTTAAACCAATCACCTAGACGGTCTGTCCCAAAGTGAATTGCCCATGTCCAGTCATCATGCGTAAGTGGCGTCAAATATGATAAAAAAAAGTAGAATACAAACAAGATAAAACTGAAAATCGCTAGATGCAAACTGTTGATTTTTTTTGCCATTATTTTTCTCTCTATCCCTTCTTGTTAACCGTTTCTTTGTCTTCGTTATAACTTTCTACAAAATAAAGTGGTCTCTTTTTAACTTCTTGGAAAATTCGACCCAAATATTCACCAATAATTCCTATACTAATAAGCTGTACGCCACCTAGGAATAGGATAATGATCATGAGCGAAGGAAAGCCGCTTGTATCTGTACCAAAAAGCAATGTTTTGATAAACAAATACACCATATAAATAAAAGCAGCAGCTGAAACAACAAAACCACTATATGTAGAAAGTCTGAGAGGAAAAGTTGTATAAGAAGTGATTCCTTCAAGCGCCAAGTTAATTAGTGACCTGTAGCTCCATTTAGATTCTCCATCATAGCGAGGAGCAGCATCGAACGCTACTTCTATTTTTTTGAAACCAATCCAGCTATAAAGGCCTTTTGTATAGCGGTTCGATTCACGCATTTGTTTGAGCGCTTCAACACAACGTTTATCTAACAAACGAAAATCACCTGCATCTGGAAGAACTGGAATGCGCGCGACTTTTTGAAGAATTCGATAATACAATTTTGAAGTGGCTTTTTTGAGCCATGTTTCACCTTCACGCCGATTCCTTTTAGCATACACATCTTCGTAGCCGAGCTCCCAAAGTTTAAGCATTTCTAGAATCACTTCTGGGGGATGTTGCAAATCAGCATCCATCGTAACAAGCGCATCGCCTTTCGCATAATCAAATCCCGCTGCCATAGCAACTTCTTTTCCATAGTTGCGTGACAAGTCAACAAATACTACTCGGTTATCTTTTTCGTGTAGGGCTTTCATTTGATCAAGTGTCGCGTCTTTACTTCCATCATTAATGAAAAGCAGTTCAAATGTATAAGATTCCTTCACTTGATCCATTACTTCCACAACACGTTCATAAAGCGGAACGATCATTGTTTCTTCATTGTATGCAGGAACAGAGATAGTCAAAAGCTTCAATTAAAGTTTTCCTCCTTTAATATTATTCTGCAGCTTTTCAAAATACAGTTACATTCACAGTTTATCACAAAAAATAGCTCATATAAATATAATTTTAGACAAAAAAACAGCAGCCCGTAGGTTGCTGTTTTTATTCAATCTCGATTTTTATTTTTTGTGTAGCCACTTATAATTTTCTGTTCCGATTGGATAAGCGATATAATCTCCTAAGCTAGCTTTCTCCAGATACGCGCGACCACCTTGATAAAGAGGAATTAAAACCGCATTATCCTTTAAGAGAATTCGTTCTGCTTCAAGAAGCGCATCAAACCGTTTGTTCAAATCATTGGCGAGCTTCCCTTTCGCGCCTAAAACAAGTTCATCATATTTTGCGTTTGAAAAACCTGTGTGGTTTCCAGGGCTACCTGTTAAGAACAAGTTGAGGTAAGTCAATGGATCTTGGTAATCCCCGCCCCAACCGCCAAGCAGTAATTCAAAGTCTTGCGTGACATCAGCTTTAAAGCTAACTTGCGTCGGAACATTTTTTAGTTTTACCGTTAAGCCAGGTAAATTGGATTCAAGTTGATTTTGAATGAATTCAGTTTGTTTTTTAATAAGCGATGTATCTCCCGCGGTCAAAGTAAGCGTTAATTCTGTTTTACCAAGTTCCTTTAGCCCTTTTTCGAAATAAGTTTTCGCCTCATCTTTGTTATAAGTTAAGAGCGGTCCATTAATCTTCCGGAAATCTTTTCCATTTTCAGGACTGAACATAATTCCACCTGGAACATCTCCATCAAGCGGCTTCGAACCATTTGCAAGTAACGTATCAACAAGCCCTGTCTTATCAATTGCCATCGCAAGCCCGCGTCGAATATTTAAATTAGCTAAATCGGTTTTCACCCCGTCTTTTCCTTGGTTCATTTTCATGTAAACCGATCGACCTGTTGTCATTTTGTGAAACTCTTTATCATTTTCAAATTGCTTCACAAAATCGCCATCAAGTTCAACACGATCGAGTTTTCCAGTGTTATATAAATTAAGCGCTGCATTCGTATCTTTCACAACTGTCACATGAATTTTATCTGCTTTTACGTTCTTTTTATCCCAATACTTCGGATTTTTGACATAATCAAACGTTTGGCTTGTACTATCCCAATTTTTCAAAAGGAAAGGTCCATTCGAAAGTAGTGTATCGCTATTTGTTCCGTAGCGATCACCTTCTTTTTTAAGTTGCGCTTCTTTTTGCGGAAAAAACGTCCCCGTTGTTAACAATTCTTTGAAGATAGGTACTGGGTTTTCTAAATCAATTTGGAGCTTCTTCTTACCTAAAGCTTTAATCCCCAATTCACTTGGCGGAAGCTCCCCCTTTAAAATTTGCGTGGCATTTTTTACAATTTCTTCCATTTGAGGCCCGTAAGCTGCTGCCGTTTTTGGATCCACGACTTTTTTCCACGCAAACTCGAAATCAGCTGCCGTCACAGGACTTCCATCCGACCAATTCGCATCTTTTCGAATGTCAAAAATAAACGTTTTCCCATTATTTTTAACAGTCGGCTCTTTTGCAGCAAGCGCAAGCTCAGGTTTTCCTTTTTTATCCAAGCGATACAACCCTTCAAAAACCTGATTAACCACCTTAAAACTGGCTCCGTTATCTGCTGTAATCGGATTGACACTAGGCACAGCAGTTGTTTCCATAACATTAACAACTTTGCTTTCTCCTGCCTGTTTGTCCTTGCTTTTTCCAGAATCCCCTTCATTCGCGCCACATGCCGCAAGCGCTAAAACCCCAAGTACCAAACTCCCCGCTAGAAACTTCTGTCCCCTTTTACGCATTTTATTCCTCCTTATATTCTTGTGTGTATTTCTCCTTTTCGGAAGCGCTTTCCAAAGAACTCAAAAAAAGACGAGAGACTTAAAAATTGGGATAAGCCTTCCGTCTTTCATTATAGTATCAACTGTACCTGTTGTAAACAAAATCTGTATTAATAATTATCTTTTATTCAAGTAAACACCAGATCCAACAACAATAATACACACTGCGGCGACCATAATCATCATAAAGTAACTTGGATCGTTTTTCATAAAAACAGCTAGAATCAAACACGCTACACCAAAAAAGACAAGCGATGCAATCGTAATTTTTTTCCATAAATTTTTAGCATATGCATCTGTTTTTTTAAAGCCAACAACCCTCAAGAAAAGAAATACCTTTTTTGAATAGCTAAGATAAACAGCAAGTAGCAATGTAAAAGCACTCGCCGCAAGTAGCGCAAAGCGTCCTGTTGGAATCTCATAGCCAAGCCCGTAAGCAATCAAGCTTAGTTGGACAATCGCGAGCAAGATCAGCAAAAGACGGAAGCAATATTCAAATTCCAATTTGCTTTCTTCTTTCACTTTCTCCTTGCCATAATACTCCGTCCCGGTGAACATTACCATCAAAAACGGAATCAGGATAAGTCCAAGCCATTTTTGCATGAACATATCGGGAGAGAAGTCACTGCCGAAGTGAACGGCCATTTCCGCCGGAAGTAGCGGATAACTGACTAGGGAAGCTGCCACCGTGATTAAAATAACCAAACTTGGAAACATCCCGATTTTTTTCATCTCCTTCACCTTCCTATACTCAAAAAATTAATTTAAAAGCACAGCGAGGTCATTCCGTGTTTCTACCAGTCTGATGTTCATCATTTCTTCTAGCTGCTTTTTCGTCTCCTGATAACCCTCACTTGTAAGTGCGCGTGTCGCTCCTAAATAAACAATCACTTGGAAACCCGCTCTTTCAAGCTGAATCACAGTTGTTTTAACACAAAAATCAAAAGCAAGGCCCCCAACAACGACAACATCCACATTCCTTTGCTTCAAAAATTCGATAACACCTGTTGAGAGTTTTTCCTTAATATCATGATAGCAAGCGCCATACGGATGCAAATCGGTCTCCATTCCCTTCCAAACAAAATAATCATATTCCGTTGGCTTTGGGAGGCCTTTAAGAAGTTCAAATCCCTTTGTTCCCGGCTCACAGTGCCTCACCCATGTTAAATCTGCATTTGGATAGTCAAGCGGCTTAAGCATATCTTCACTTTTATCCACCACCCAAACTGCGTTTGCCGGATGGGCATCTTTACTTGCCACACGAACATCCCCAAGTGACGCCATAAATTCGAGCTCTGGAACAATTTCTTCCGCTTCTGGAACGGGAAGCTCATCTGGACATACCGGACTAAATCCATTTTGCGCATCCACATCAAACGTTGCAATTTTCATCTTTATTCTTCCTCCAATTTCCCATAAGTTAATTGAGCGAATTCGCCAAAACGCGTAACATTTTCCAGTTTAAGGCTGTGCGGATGGTCTGCTTCAAATAGCGGAATCCCACTTCCAAGTATGACCGGTGCAATCGTGAGAACAAATTTATCGATTGCTTCTTCTTTTAAGAATTGCCGCACAAGACTTGCACCGCCAACTAGCCAGATGTTCGCTCCATCAATTGTTGTAAGCCAGTCCCGCACGTTTCCTGAAACAAAAGCAGCGTATTCATCCTCTGGCTCATTTTTCGAACGCGTAAACACATAGACATCTTTCTTACTGTACGGAAAAGTATCCGTTAATGAGAAAACTTGTTTATAAGTCGTCCGCCCCATGACAACGGTATCTACGCTATCAAAAAAAGCTTCATAACCGCTATTTCCCTCGCCTTGAATCTTCTCAAGCCATTCCACACTTCCGAGTTCATCCGCAATATAACCATCCAAGCTGACTGCAATATAAAGTGAGACACGTTTACTTGCCATCTTCATCAAATCCTTTCACAACCAGTTTTCCGATCATTTTTCCAGATTCTACAATTTTATGTGCATCTCGCATCGTTTCCGCATTGATTGGCGATAAAACTTTCGTTAGCGTGCTTTTTAACTCTCCCGATTCAAAAAGAGCACGTGCGTTTTCTAGGAGTTCATGTTGTCGAATTTGATCGGCCGTTTGATATTTTGATCGCGTAAACATAAATTCATAATGGAAACCCGCACTTTTATCTTTCAAAACACTCATTTGAACGGGATGACTAAGTTCGACGATCGTGCAAATTTGTCCTTCGGGCTTGATCGCTTGCTCCATTGCTTCAAAGTGTCGATACGTATCGTGCAAGCACAAAATATAATCGACATTTGGGAAGCCGATTTTTGAAAGCTCATCTGGAATCGACAAATGGTGGTCGATCACAAAGTCCGCGCCTTGCTTTTCCACCCAGTTGATCGTTTCTGGTCGACTCGCCGTCGCAATCACCTTGAGCCCCGCGAGTTTCGCCAGCTGCACGGCAATCGAGCCTACACCGCCTGCTCCATTGATGATCAAAATTGATTTTCCTTGATCTTTTTCTGGCGTAATTAGCAGTCGATCAAACAACGCTTCAGAAGCTGTGAGCGTCGTAAGCGGCATCGCAGCAGCTTCTTCATCCGTTAAATTTTTGGGCTTGTGCGCCGCAAGTCGTTCATCAATCCTTGTATATTCTGCATTGCTTCCTTGTCTTGTCACATCGCCTGCAAAGTACACCTCATCGCCGACCGCAAACAAGCTAACGTCGCTTCCGACTTGGACCACTTCGCCAACTGCGTCATAACCAAGAACCCGCGGTGTTGCTTCAATTTGCTCTTTTGGTGCACGCTGTTTCGTGTCGACTGGATTAACAGATACCGCCTTGACGCGAACGAGCAAATCATGCGCTTCTGGAACGGGTACCTCAAGTTCAAGATCCAGCAAACTTTCAGAATCCTCAATATCCAAATACCGATAAAGTCCTACCGCTTTCATCCTCTTCACCCTTTCTTCTTTTTTCTATTCCCCGATCTCACCAAAATAAAGCTTCCAATTTTAAATTCAGAAAAAGCCTGTCTAGAAATCGCATCTAAACAGGCTTTTTCGTTGTATTAACTTTTTTCATCCAGCAAATGGCTGTCGCTAAATTTCACTTTTGCTTCATATTCCGGCGTTTTCCATTTCAACTTTTTCCCGCCTGTTTTTTCACTACTCGTAAAAAGCAATTCACTACCTTTTTTTAGTAATGGAATCGCAATAATGACACCCACAAGCGTCAAAATGGCGATAAAGGCAACAAAAAACAAACTCAAGCTTGCCGCAACAACAAAAGCTTTTTTCAAGAAATAACCTAGGTCAAAACTTTCTTCCAATTTCATCAGCTCCTCCCATTTCCTTCCGTTTTTATCATATCACGAAGTAAAAGAAGGAAGCGACTGCTAGCCCTTTAGAATTTCACTGCGCACAAATTGCGCGAGCCCGCCTGCATCATTATCCGTTGTGATAAAGTCTGCTTTTTCGCGCGCAAGCTCAATCCCATTCCCCATTGCTACACCGACTTTGGCCAGTTCGATCATGCCAACATCATTTTCGTTGTCTCCAAATGCAGCCGTTTCTGAAAGATCAAGATAGCCATGTTCTGCTAGGTAGCACAAACCATGAGCTTTATCAATGCCCTTGTTCATAATATCCACCAAGTTTTTTCCGGAGGACATCACAGACAAATCAAATTCTGCCAAGGCTTCCTTGACTTTCTTGCGCTTATTTTCGTCTTCATCAACCGCTAAAATTTTGAGTGGGAATTCTCCTTCGCTAAGCTCTTCAAGCGGCGTTTTTGTGAGCGTGATCGGCACTTGTTCATTGTCTGGGAGCTGCTTATTTTGTTCATTAAAGAAAGCAATTTTCCCCGTATTCGAAGGCCCAAGAATTCGCTCTGTTGTATAAATATGATAATCGACTTCTAGCTCAGAAAGCACAGCGAGAACGGCTTCAATCGTTTCGCGCGCTAAACTGCTTTTATATAAAATTTCTCCCGTTGAAAAATCGCGAACGAGCCCGCCATTACACGAAATCACCGGAAGCGTAATTTTCAGTTCATGAAT
Source organism: Listeria valentina (assembly GCF_011800755.1). GTDB lineage: Bacteria > Bacillota > Bacilli > Lactobacillales > Listeriaceae > Listeria > Listeria valentina. The sequence goes on along the minus strand of NZ_JAATJW010000008.1, from coordinate 1,250 downwards.
AAATGGCAAAATAGCTAAATCGAGCCTTCCAGTTGCTAAAAAGAGTTTTTTCCCTGCTTTTTGCCAGTCCAAAAGAACCGCTTTGTTGTTCGCTTCTATCTGATCTCCCTTAGTGACAAGCAGCGTTCCATCCATATCCGTTACAATCGTATTTATCATTCTTTTACACGTCCTTCTTTCAGGTTCAGTCTACTCGAATTATAGCCCGAAATGGCCAGTTTGTCACGTCTGCTTCTTGTTATTATGCTATAATAAAGCCACATTTTCAAAATCTGGAGGTCATTCTTTTGCGCAACTGCCTAAAAATCCTTTTCCTTACTGCTTCGCTTTTTCTCGTAGCCGGTTGTTCCGAGCCAGAAACACTCGAAGCGCCAGATTCCGTCAATTTGAGCAACACCGTCCCGATTATTCTTGTCCATGGGAGCGGCGGAAATGAACACACACTCGACGAAATCAGCGAAAACTTACAAGATAAATACCATTTTTCGAACGAGAAACTGGAGGTTTTGATTAGCTCGAAAGGCGAGCTCTCATATCGGGGGAAACTGACCAAGAATGCTAAGCATCCTATTATTGCGGTGGCGTTTGAAGACAATGAGGCGCCCATTAGCGATTGGGCAAAATGGCTCCGGATTGCGACGGACGACCTTGAAAAGCACTTTAAGTTCAAGAAAATGGATGGCGTGGGCTATTCAAATGGCGGCTTAGCGCTTTCCGCTTACGTGCAAGACAATCAAGCAACTCCGCGTTTTCAAAAAGTCATCACACTTGGCGCGCCATTTAATGACTTAAGCGAAGAAGACAACACGGGTGATGCCAATTTTAAAGACGTAGCGCATCAAACAACGATGCTCAAGAGTTTCCTATCCAAAAAGAAGCAAAATCCACGCGATTTAGAATTCCTTTCAATTGCAGGCATTTCAGATGCTGAGCACAATACAGACAGCGTTGTCCCGCTTCAAAGCGCACTTTCTTCACGGCTTATTTTTGACAACATCCATGTGTACATGGAAAAAATCGAGCGTGGCGAAGAAGCAAGTCACCATTCGATTTACAAATCTGCGGAATCCATCAAACTCATTCACTGGTTCCTAGCTGAATATACCTCCCCAGAAAAGCCAGTATATCAACTGTCTAAATAAAAAATCGTGGCTCTATTTGAAGAGCCACGATTTCAGACTGTAGACAAAGTAGTGAAAAACTTTGTTTACAGTCTTTTTTTAGATATACTTGTGATAGAACATACATAA
>NZ_JAATJW010000089.1 GCF_011800755.1 Listeria valentina | reverse complement strand
ATGTATGTTCTATCACAAGTATATCTAAAAAAAGACTGTAAACAAAGTTTTTCACTACTTTGTCTACAGTCTGAAACTTCTTGGAGAAAATCCAAGAAGTTTTTTTGTGCTTTAAAGTAACGCTAAAAGAAAGGACAGATAAAAAAACAAAATTTATACATAAAAAAAGAATTTAGTAACAAATTTTTAACAAAAATCACGATAAAAATGTTTATTTACAATATAAAAACCATTTTTAAGTGATATTTTTGAAAAAGAGGTGGAAATATGTACAGAAAAGAAATAAAAAAAGAGGCTACTGTTGAAGATATCATTCAAGAACTAGAACAGAATGCACTTAATCGAGAGCAAGTACAACGCAAGGAATACAATAAAGGTGATCGGATCGAGGAAGATTATGGACGAGTCATCATTTTAAAGCAAGGTTATATTATTAAATTTATGCATGTAAAAAAGCAAGAAAGAACAGTCAGTTTTTATGCAGGAGAAGCGTTAGTTGATTTTGATCGAGTTTTTGTCTCAAAAGAAGAAAATCAATTTGTACTTAAAGCACTAAGTAAATGTGAACTTATCTCGGTAGAAAAACAGTATTTTTTGAACTATCTTTCCATTCGCCCGGTTTTCACAGAATTTATTTTAAAAAAGCTTACTAGGCAACTGCATCAGTTTGTTGTGAAAATGGGAATAAACGGAAAATATCAAAGAGACCGAGTTTTAATTGGCTTAATCAATGCTGCTTATGCGCTAGGAGCTGATCAAGAGGAAGATTTTTATGAGTTTCCGACTGTCATCAATCATTATTTTTTAGCAGATTACTGTGATCTTGATGCCACAGCATTTTCAAAAATTTGCAAGAAACTAGTAGATGAACGATTAATTCTTTTGAAAAAGCGCCAAATTGTTATTCACCTCAGGAAGTTAAGACAAGCTGTAAAGGAGAGTCAAGGGGTTTATATGTAGGAGCTGGCATTTTGAGGGGGTGATAAAAATCGAAAGATGAGCAAACTAGAGAGTGGAACGAGAACGATCGATTGTATGAAAAAAGGAGGGAAAAATGAATTACATGACAAAACTTTCACATCAAATTCCCAAGCATAAATTGATTGTAAATATTCTTTCGGTTAGCTTAGCGATGATTCCTGCGGGGACTGCATTAGCAGTTGACACCCCAACAAACTCAAAACCGGCTTCTCAAACTGAAAGCAAGTTGCGCAAGAAAACACCGCGATTGATTCTGCCTTCAATATTGCACGCGGCTGGAATGCATTGCAATATACCAGTAGCCTAGGTGTTGCAGAAGAGAATTCCTTTGTGCAAGGACGACAAATACAGACTCCAGCTGGTGAAAAATATAATGTAGCTTATATTAACTTTGCTAATATTCCAAATTCTGAAAAGCCGTCCACCTCATCAAATGGTGCTACTACTGGACATGCAAATGAATCAAAACTTGAACAAGCGGGTTCTTCTGCCGCTAATTCGGGCACCTCTATAAAAAAAGAAATAAATCCACAAAAAATAGTATGAGCCAATCAAAAGCTTCGTTGACTTCTAATTCTAGTAACATGGAAAAAATATTGAATGGCAAAAATTCAAATCAAGAAAAGCTTCCAGCGATGGTAGCAGCAAGTAAAGCGAGAATGAATGCTAAATTACCGATTACAGGGGATAACTCTCCAATCGCTAGTAGTTTGCTAGGGTTGATGCTCATTCTTGGGAGCGTATACCATTTTAAAAAGTAATATTGAGAAGACAGACGGAGGGGTTTAGGAAATGAGAAAAACAAAATTAAGCAAGCTTGTGAAGCTTATTGCAGCGGGTGCGATAGCGTCTACTGCATTTGCAAGCGTTCCATTTGAAGAAAAAGCTGTTCAAGCACAAAACAATCCAAAAACCACCCAGTCAAACACGGTAAAAGCCAGAGCAGCCGCGAATGACTTTGATATTTCAACTGGGTGGAATGTGCTAAACTATTCCAGTGATTTGGATGTTCCAGTGCAAAATACATTCTTGCAAGGACGCAGAGTGCAAGATCCGAGCGGTAAAAATTATAATACAGCTTATATTAATTTTGCCAATATCGGCAATTCGGTTTTTAAAGCGCAAAGAGTATTCCACTTAAAAAAAGGGAAAACTTATAATTTTTCGTGGTATTATCAACTTCGTGTTCTTAATCATGCATCAGCTTCAATTAGTTTTAATGGAGATGTGAAGACTGCTGGTAGTAATTATGACCAAATTCTACCGCAGCAGTATAAAAAAACGATTGTGGCGAAAGAAGACCAAGATTACACGGTTACATTAGAATATGACGCACCAAAATATAGTAATGTTTTTATGTCCGTTGGATACTTAATGGGAGATCCGAACAATGGAGTCATTACAGAAGAAGTTCCATCACCTAAGCTAAGCACCCTTGAAGCTGGTCAAAAACAAGCTCAAGGAAGCGGTGTAGCAGGAAACCATGTAGTCCTTAAAGATGCTTCAGGTCAGGAAATTGGTTCTGGAATAGTTGGTCAAAATGGTCAGTTTTTAATCGATTTAAACCGTCCGCTTATTTACGATGAAACGATTACAGCTGTTCAAATTGATTCAAGTGGTAGTGCTAGCGAAGCAGTTTCAGCCAAAGTTCAAGATACTACTCCTCCTGATAAACCAATTGCAAAAGATATTGAAGTGAGCGAACAAATTCTGAATGGTTCAGCTGAAACAAATGCTCAGATTTTAGCCACAAACGCGCAAGGAGATCTAGTGGGTAAAGGGATTGCAAATGACGCGTCTGTAGGAAATGGACAAAGCAAGTTTTCTATTCATCTTACTCAGCCCGTCAAGGTTGGCGACAAAATTGCAGTTAAAGCAGTAGATGAAGCAGGAAACGCAAGTCAGGCTACTACAGTTTTAGTTGTAGATACAGTCAAACCAGGTGTTCCAGTGGTGAACCCAGTTGATGATACGATGAAACAAATTTCTGGGACAGGAAGTAAAGTTGGAAGCCAGATAGTTGTATCCATTAATGATCAAGTTCTATACGGAAAAGTTGGAGAAGATAAGCATTTTACGGTTAATTTGACCAAACCGATCCCTGGCGGAACTAAAATTAAAGTGGTAGAAGTGGATACGCAAAATAATCAAAGTGATCCAGCGGTAGTGACAGTTAAAGGAACAGTGAAAACAGCTGTTCCAGTAGTTGATGTGGTAGGGGATTCCAGCAAGTCTGTAACAGGGCAAGCTGAACCTAATTCACAAATTAAAGTGTTCATTGGCCAAGATTTTTACACAGCTAAAGCGGATAATAATGGAGCCTTCGTTGTGCGCTTGAATGAGACTTACCCAGCAAGCACACAAGGAACTGTAACGGCAACTGGCCAATCTGGGATTGAAAGCAACCCAGTTGGATTCACTGTAAAAGACACAACGGCTCCAGAGAAGCCAATTCTTAATACGGTTTTAGACAATGAGACACAAATTAGTGGGACAACAGAACCTTTAGCTACAGTTCGAGTTTCTTTAGGATTACCGAATGGGAGCGTTGCTTCATATGTTAAAAAAGCAGATCAAAACGGGAAATTTACGATTGATTTAGCACGAACATTTCCAGCGGGGACGACCATCACTGCAACTGCAGAAGACGAATCTAAAAATGTAAGTTCGGCATTTCAATCTATAGTTATGGATTCAGTGGAGTTAGATATAACTTTGAATCCAATTACTAGTCAAGACAAACATGCGATAGGTAACGTTTCGCGCCCGAATTCTGAGGTTACAGTTAAAGTCGGAGATCGTCTATTCAAAACAAAGGCTGATGCAAAAGGGAACTTTATTGTTGATCTAGAAAGAAGATATCCAATAGGGACTCCCGTATCCGCATGGGTAATTTCGATGAAAGAAAAAGGTGAAATAGTCCCCCAATCGGTAGTGCCGCGTATTCCTACTTTTGAAACAAATAAAATTCCAGAAGTAGGCGACCAAATGATTGTCGTTAATGCTGATCCGGGTAGCTTCGTAACATTGAGTATCACGCCACAACATGGAAGTCCAGATGTACTTAACGAAGTGACAAATTCAAATGGTCAAGCAATATTTAGACTTACGAAACCAGTAGCTTCTTTTGATACTTTACAATGCTATTCTGAAGTTAATGGTGTGAAAAGTGAAGAAAGTACAGTCGTTGTGTTTTAACAATATTGGGGCGAATTCGCCCCAATATTTTATAATTAAAAGGAAAAAAGAAGGGATGCAGCAGAATGACAAAAAAGAGAAAAGTACTTAAATGGTTTGTTGTAATTTTATTTTTTTCGAGTATTTTTGCGGGAAGTCTAGTTTCACAAACAGCGTCTGCCCAAAATTATGACAACGCCAGTCCAGATTTTTTATTCCCAATTTGGAAACCAACACATAAACCTTTGCGAATCAATCAGCCGTCAGATAAGCAGAGTGTAATAACGGGCTATGCAACGCCTTGCTGGGGAGTTACGGCGGTCGTTAATGGGAATATTTTTTCTTCAAAAGCAGATCGTTGGGGCAATGTTCGTATTGATTTAGGAAGAACTTTTCCTGGCGGATCAGAAGTTATTGTCTATCAATTTGATCCTCAAGGGAATATTGTAGATACGATAAACACAACAATGACAGGGGTAGTTCCAATAAATTTAAGAGCTCCAGAGGTTCAACCAATGTATACTAACGATACTACTGTTAGCGGATTTTCAAATGCACCTGGCGTTCGAGTTGTCATTAACGGACAAACTTTTTATGGATCGACTAAGCTAGGAGTAGGAACTTTCGTCGTGCAACTGGGAAGAACTTATCCTGCTGGAACTAGAGTGGATGTTTATGGTGAGAGAAATGGACAACTCAGTCCTGTATCCACAGTCTTTGTTCAACCAAGGGATATTTATGTTGAACCGCCTAAACTAAATTCAGTGACGACAAGGGATACAGTTATAACGGGGACATCGAATGAGTCGCTTGTAGAAGTTCAAATTGGTAATAATACTTATAGGGCATATCCAGATTCAAACACCAAAAAGTTTAGTGTGAATTTAGGACACACGCTTGCGGTAGGAACAAAAGTGACCGCATACGGGGTGAAAGAAGGAAAGCGTAGTTCTGGAACGAGCATTTACGTGGAACAAGGAATAACTGTTGAACCTCCTGTGTTAAATCCAGTAAATACTACAGATAATTTTTTATCAGGGTGGTCTAGTGCACCACTTGTAGAGGTTGAACTTCAGCATGCTACGATGCAACTTCATCCGGATCCGAATACAGGCAAGTTTAGTGTGCAACTTTGGCCACTAACTGCGGGAACGAAAATTGCCGCTCGTGCTATAATAGATGGGGAACGTAGTTCTGATACAGTTATCTATGCTGAACAAGGAATAGTCGTTACTCCACCTAAATTGAATTCGCTGAGTTCAACTGAAAAAGTCTTAACAGGGGAGTCAGATGCGGATAAAGTAATTGTTACTTTTGGGGGAAATCAAAGCTATACTGCGAAACCAGATCCAGTTACACATAAATTTTCGATTCAACTTGATAAAACTTATGCTGCAGGAACGCTTGTCTCTGCATATGGAGTAAAAGGTGGCGTAGAGAGTTCTACTACAAATATGTATGTAACTCAAGGAACCATTCAACTTAAAGCACCAATATTGAATACAGTAACAACCCAAGATACTGTAGTTTCTGGAACAGCAGATCCGAATACAACAGTCAAACTAAATATTTCCACAGATAGTTATGAAGCAAAAACTGATGGACAAGGAAACTTTAAAGTTTTGTTAGACCATACCTATCCAGTAGATTCTTTGATTTCAGTCTATTCAACAGATGGACAACATAAGAGTCCGATAACTAGCGGGAAAGTTGTTCAAGGAAGTTTTAAACTTGGAGTTAATATGATAACAGATACAGACCGAATTTTAACAGGAATGGCCCTTCCTAATAGTAAAATCAAGGTTCAAGTCGGCAATCGTATTTATGAAGGGGAGGCTTCTGCTTTTGGGACATTTATGATTCAAATGAGTCAGTCTTATAGAGCAGGACAAAATATTGAAATCACAGCCACAGACCCTATTTCTGGGCGTGCTGAAAGTAAAGTGATAATCGTTTATCCTGGAAGCCCAAGTATTAATACTATTCTTCCGGGAGCTTCTGCAGTGTCTGGGCAAGTCAGTCCAAATGCATTTGTGGTTGTTCAAATTGGTGGACAAAATTATTCAGGCATAGCGAATGCTGCAGGATACTTCTTCGTTGCTATTAATCCAAATGATGCAGTTGTTGGTGCGGAAGCAACTGTTACACAAATTAGTAATAATATCGAAAGTCTTCCAACTCGAATTACAATCGGAAGTTAATCTTTTAAAAAGCTGTCGGAATTATTGTTTTCTGACAGCTTTTTTATTTATTTGCAAGTTGAGTCCTGCATTGACTTGTTGATTTTACTAGATGCTGCTGTCCATTTTATCTACTACATATTTTCCACGATTGGTTAAAGTATATTTTTCTAATCCGCGTTTGCCATAAATTTTGAATACTAAATGGTAGTGGAATAGCGTGTTTAAAATCTCATTGATTTGCACATGAGAGTAAATCTTAAGTTCATTCGGCAATGACGTGCTTAAAACAAATGAACCGTGTTTTTTTAAATACTGCATTAAACTTAATGCACATATCTTCCCATCTTCCCTCAATTGTCCATCATACTCCTTTAGTCAAATGCAGGACCCAATCTTAGAAATAAGAAAACACAGTTTTAAAATTTTGGAAATATAAAAATCTTTGTGAGTTTTTGTTTATCTATAGGAGTTAGTTTATCATAAAAAAGTATTTTTTTCCTTTTTACATAAAAAAGTCAAAAAGTGTGAT
>NZ_JAATJW010000088.1 GCF_011800755.1 Listeria valentina | reverse complement strand
AGTGCCAATAGAGTATACTCTATTGGCACTTTTATTTTTGTGTACCTTTAGCCGTTTTCAGTGGGTCAATTAAATGGAGTAAAAGGAGAATGAGATTTCAGGTGAAAAATCAGCATGGAAAAAGGAAGTGAAATAGATGCTTTTATTTGATATAACTGGTTTATTACCTGAATTTAAAATGAACTAGGAATACGATAGAAATTCAATAAGAATAATTCGTGTCAGCCATAAAAACTGTAAACAAACAAAGAAGAAACCAAGACAAAATGAAGAAATGGGGTTAACCAGCCAAGAGTAAAAGAACAGAAATCGTTCAATGAAGCCATTTGTAAAAATGACTTGCTTGACGATTCTGTTCTTTTTTGCTTTATGTCCTAGTCCCTTCTTTGTTTCAGTTATTTCTTCAAATCTTCAATTGAATTGATGTTTTTCATGTAAGTTGGAACTGCTAGGCCTACTTTGGCGCCTTTTAAGTTCACGCCAAGGTTTTCGACATCTTTTTTGTAGTCTTTATAGTAAATGCCAGATGTGTTTGGTAGCCAAGCGGCAACCATGCCATCCGCTGCGCCAGTCGCAATGGATGCCCACATTGGTTGGATTTCCATTGCTTGGATCGTTGGTTTGTAACCAAGGTCGCGCAGTACTTCTGCAACAACATTGGTGGAAGCAATTTCGGAATCCCAAGCGACATAAGTCAACTTAATCTTATCGCCATGTACTTTTTCAACACCATCAGTCCATTTTTTGACTTTGTCTGGATTGTCTTTGATCCATTTACGAGCAGCCTTTTCAGGATCTTCTCCGTTGTTAACTTGGAGCATCACATCAGACATTTCTTCTGCCGTCCAGTTGAAACGATCTAAAACGGTATAGGCAGAAGGCATATCTTTTTTAAGTCCTTTACGAACCATTGTATTGATGTTTTCTGCATCCCCATAAACATTCTTCGGATCTTTTAAGAATTTCAAGTCGAACTTCGTGAACATCCAGTGTGGCGTCCAGCCGGTTACAACGATTGGGCGCTTGTCTTTGATGGCTTTTTCAAGTGTCGACGTCATTGCTGCTGTCGAACTTGTTTGTAGTTGCCAGTTATAGTCGTCAAGCTTGTAGTCCTTAATGGCATTTTGAGTGGACAGCATAATACCAGCGCCGGCGTCAATTCCCGTAATCGTGTAATTGATTTGTTCGCCAAGTGGTTTATCTGGATCGTACTCAGCAAGCTCTGTTCCACAAGCGGATAAGATGAGGAAAAGAGCACTAAGCAAGGCCAAGATTGAAAGCTTTTTGCGCATCTTACTTCCTCCTTAATTTTCCGTTGTATTCTTTTTGTTAAAGCTTTGCGTCAAGCGGTCGAGGATGATCGCTACGATAACAATCGCGATTCCGGCTACGAAACCACCACCGGCATCGTTCCGTCCAACTGCGAAGTAAACACGTGTTCCTAGACCCATTGCACCGATCATCGAAGCGATAACGACCATCGATAGGGCAAGCATGATACTTTGGTTAATTCCGGCCATCATGGTTGATTTCGCCATCGGAAGTTCAACTTTGATGAGCTTTTGCCAACCGGTTGAACCGAATGAATCGGCTGCTTCGACGAGCTCTGTTGAAACTTGACGAATTCCGAGGTTTGTCATCCGTACAGTTGGCGGCATTGCGAAAATAACAGAAGCAACAACTCCTGGAACCATTCCGATTCCAAAGAAGGCAACCGCCGGAATCAAGTAAACGAAAGCCGGCATGGTTTGCATGAAGTCAAGAATCGGCTTAAAGATGGCTTCGACAATGTTACTCTTCGACATCCAGATCCCAAGCGGTACCCCGATAACAAGAGCGATTAAACTACTTGTTAAAACGAGAGTGAGCGTTTGGGTCATGTCGCGCCAAAAGTCGAGGTTCCAAATGAGGAGTAGCCCAATTAATTCGAAAAGAAGCAAACCCCATTTTTGTTTCTTGCGATTAATCCAAAAAGTAAGCGCTAGAATCAAGATGATGAAAAGCCATGGTGGCAAGAGGTCGAACACCCATTGAAAGGCATTTACGACACCACCGATAATATTTGTAATTACATTAAAGAAACCTTCAAATTTTGTTAAGCTATCAACGAGCTTATCAATCCAATCCGCAAGCGGAAGACTTGGAATATTAGGCATCTTGGTTCACCTCATTTCCCGAAAGTGCTGCGAGAACAGAACCACGGACGATAATTCCGCGAAGTTTGCCATCCTCAGTAACGGCTATTGGAATCGAAGTCGTTGAAACTTGATCCATTAGCTCAACAAGCGGCGTATCTGGGCTTGTTGTTGGCACATCCGTTTGAATAACAGAATCAAGCGATTTAACTTGTTCTTTCACGAGTTTAGATACATCTGATGCGTGGGCAATCCCAACTAGTTCCCGTCCTTTTTTTACGACGAAAATACTGGAAGTCCCAGCTTCACGCATCCGCTGCAAGGCAACACGCGGGCCATCTTTTTCAAAATTGATGATTTCTGGGCGAATCATTACGTTGCTTGCTGTGTAGACTTTCGAACGATCCACATCTTCAATGAATTTTTCTACATATTCATTAGCTGGATGCGCTAAAATGTCTTCCGGCGTTCCTGTTTGAACGACCGAGCCGTCACGCATGATCATGATGTGATCGCCAATTCGAAGCGCTTCATCCAAATCATGGGTGATGAAAATAATCGTTTTTTGCATTTTATCCTGTAAATCAAGAAGTTGATCTTGCATGTCTTTTCGATTTAATGGGTCAAGCGCAGAAAAAGCTTCATCCATTAATAGAATATCCGGATTGTTCGCAAGTGCGCGAGCAAGTCCGACACGTTGTTGCATCCCACCAGAAAGCTGAGAAGGAAATTGTTCTCCGTATCCAGAAAGGCCAACTAAATCAAGCGCATCTGAAGCTTTCTTTTCTCGTTCAGCTTTTGGAATTTTTTGTACCTCAAGTCCATATTCTACGTTGCTCAAAATTGAGCGATTTGGGAACAAACCGAAGCTTTGGAAAACCATGCTCATGCTTTTACGACGAACTTCCCGCAACTCTTTTTTATCCAGTTTCGAAAGTTCGCGACCGTCTAACCAAATTTCTCCACTCGTTGGTTCAATTAGTCGGTTTAAAAGCCGTACAAGTGTGGATTTCCCGCTTCCTGAAAGTCCCATGATTACGAAAATCTCGCCTTCTTCGACAGAAAAAGAAGCTTGGTTAACCCCGATGGTCGCACCCGTTTCTTTTAAAATCTCTGTTTTGGATTTTCCTTGAGACAATAGTGAAGAAGCTTTGGAAATTTTCTTGCCGAAAATTTTTGTCAAATTCTTAACTTCTATTTTACTCAAAATGATTCTCCTTTCTCACGTCCCATCGTCTTATCTTAGAATTTAAAAATAAAACGAACATCTTCCATTGTATCGAAGTTTTAGAGATAATTCACCCGATACACTCAAAAATGTATAATTTATAACTTTTTATTATTGCGCTGAGCCGCATTAGCATAGGGGTTAACAGAATTTAAAAAAAATTTTAGTTTTTTCTTGTGTAATAGCCAATTTATGCTACAATAAACATAAGTTTAATATTTAAACTTATGTTTGGGAGGAGGGAGGAAAAGTGAAACAAGATCGACAAAAGATGAACGAAAACGAAGAGCAGATTTATCGTTCAATTCAAAATGATCCCTATATCTCACAACAAGAACTGGCTGAAATCGTTGGGTTATCACGTCCAGCAGTTGCAAATTTGATTTCTGGTTTGATGCGGAAAGGCTGGATTTTAGGCAAAGGTTACATTTTAAATGAAGAAAATCGAATTATTTGCATAGGCGGGGCCAACGTGGATCGCAAGTTTTACTTGAAGGAAGCTGTTCAACTGGGAACTTCGAATCCAGTTCATTCCACACAAGGCGCTGGAGGCGTTGCGCGAAATGTTGCAGAAAATCTCGGTCGACTTGGAAGGAAAACCGTGCTTATGACGGTTGCTGGGATGGATGCGGACTGGGAAGCGATTAAGCGAGCTAGCGAGCGGTACATGGATTTGGATTATGTCGCTACTTTTTCTGGGATGGCGACAGGGTCCTATACGGCTGTTTTGGAAGAAAATGGTAATTTGCATGTCGCACTCGCAGATATGGATGCTTATGATGAATTAACGCCAGAGGTGCTTGCAAAAAATGAAGCGTTACTCGTGAATGCAGGAGCAATAGTTGCGGATTTAAATTGTCCCCAGGAAACGATTTGTTATTTGAAAGCGATGTCAAATGAGGCGGGGGTTCCTTTGATTCTTGTCCCGGTTTCATCGCCGAAGATGCAGCGCTTGCCGGAGAATTTGGATGGTGTTTCTTGGCTGATCTGTAACCGCGATGAGTCGGAAACCTACCTGAAAATGAAGATCGAGACAGAGACGGATTGGAAACTAGCTGCTCAGAAGTGGCTTGATCTTGGGATTCAAAATGTGGTTGTAACAAATGGGAAAGACGGGGCGATAGCAGGAAACGCGGAAGAAGGAATCTTGTATGAGCCCGCGATTGTAGTGAGGAATATTCAAGACGTCACAGGAGCTGGGGACGCGTTTTGTTCGGCTGTGATTCATGCTTGGCTGTCGGGACGTAGCCTTCGCGATATTGTGCGCGCTGGAAGCATTAATGCGGCTAAAACGTTGATGTCCGAATCGACGGTACGCCAAGACCTATCAGCGGCAAAATTAAAACAAGAATTGGAGGAATTAAAATGAAACAATATCTTTCGTATTCAGAAGAAGTTAAGCAAGCCAAACTTGCAGGGAAACCTATTGTAGCACTAGAATCCACAATTATTTCGCACGGGATGCCTTATCCGCAAAATGTAGAGACGGCACGTGTGGTTGAAGATATCATTCGCGAAAATGGTGCGGTTCCCGCGACGATTGCGATTATCGATGGGCAGATCAAGATTGGTCTTTCGGATGAAGAGCTAGAACTTTTTGGAAAGAGTTCAGGTGTTGCCAAAGTTTCAAGACGAGATATCGGGTATTTGATTGCAACGAAGCAACTTGGAGCAACGACTGTTGCGGCCACGATGATTTGTGCGGAGCTAGCTGAGATTCCAATTTTTGTTACAGGCGGAATTGGTGGCGTTCACCGCGGGGCAGAAACGACGATGGATATTTCGGCGGACCTTGAGGAACTGGCGAAAACAAATGTGGCTGTGGTTTGCGCGGGTGCCAAATCCATTTTAGACCTTGGCCTTACGATGGAATACTTGGAAACTAAAGGCGTACCAGTGATTGGCTACAAAACGGATGTGCTTCCAGCATTTTATACGTGGACAAGTGATGTCGAGCTGACGATTCGTGCGGATGAGCCAGGCGTTGTTGCAGAGAGCTTGAAAGCGAAATGGGACCTTAAGATTGATGGTGGGGCTGTGATTGCCAATCCAATTCCAGAGGAGCATGCGATGCCGGCAAGTGAGATCAATGCTGTGATTGCGAAAGCACTTCAGGAAGCAGATGAAAAAGGTATTCATGGGAAAGATGTCACGCCATTCCTGCTTGGCAAAGTGAAAGAATTGACCGCGGGTAAGAGCTTAGAGGCGAACATTGAGCTAGTGAAACATAATGCGCGCGTAGGTACGGTGATTGCGCTAGCCTACCAAAATTTATAAAAGAGACGCTGTGGCTTCGAAATTGAAGTCATGGCGTTTTTTTGATAAAGTGAAAAAGAAAAGAAGAAGGGGGAGCGTCTTGTGAAAATGGTGAGTGCGTGTCTGGCGGGAATTCCTTGCAGATATGACGGAAATCACAAAGAAAATCGTGATTTAAAGGAAATGGTAATCAAAGGCGAGGCGCTAGCGCTTTGTCCAGAAGTGATTGGTGGACTTGCGACGCCGCGGAATCCCGCTGAAATTGTGGGTGGCGATGGTTTTGACGTTTGGAACGGGACGGCAAAAGTGATGGACGATAAGGGGCATGACGTGACGGAAGCTTATAAAACAGGCGCAAAACGAACTTTTGACAGGCTGGAAACTTTGGGGATTACGACGGTCATTTTGAAGGAGAAGAGCCCTTCATGCGGGGCTTGTCAAATTTACGATGGTTCGTTCGGCGGAAAAACAAAAGCCGGGATGGGCGTTACTGCGGCTTACATGAAACTGAAAGGGTTAGAAGTTCTATCCGATCAGCAAATATGAATGGAAAAAGGTCTTGCGCCCCGCGCAAGACCTTTTTTGTGAAGCGGTTATTTAGTTTTCGGAAGGGCGAGGTTCGCAAGTAAGGCAAGCATGCTAATCGCGCTAAGTGTAATAAAAAGAAGCGTGCTGCTTCTTGCAAGCAGGAAGTTCCCGACTGTTGGCCCAATAAAATAAGCCAGATTACCTCTAAACAAAGCGCTTTGAATTTTTCAAAGCGCCTTGTTTAGGTTTAAGCTTTCATGGCTTTGGTCCCCGTTGCAATCGACAAGCGGTTCCAGCAATTGATTTGGTTGATCGCGAAAAGTAAATCGACATAGTCATTTTCGTCAAAGTATTTCCGAACGCGCTCGTAAAGCGCATCTGGAACGCCTTTAGCCGGGATCAAAGTGATGCTTTCACAAAGTTCGAGCGCGGCTTGTTCGGCGTCTGTATAAAAAGTGCATTCGCGCCATGCGCTAACGCAATAAAGTCGCTGTTCGCTTTCCCCTGCGTTTCTTGCTTCTTTTGTGTGCATGTTTAAACAATAGCCGCAGCCGTTTATTTCTGATGCGCGAATTTTGACGAGTTGTAGAAGTTTTGGGTCCAAATGTGAGGTTTTGAGGTATTTCTCCATCTCCATCATGACGCTGTAAGCTCCTTTAGCTGTGTTCGCATAATCAATTTGTTGTTCCATTTGAAAAACCTCCTCTAGTTTTAGAGTAGCACAATGTTCGAATCCCTCAAGCGCTTTGCTCGGCCTTGCTTTTTGGTCTGAAATTATTTTCAGACGCGCCTTTTTTTCTGAAAGCTCTTCAAATATAGCGCTTTCATATTCCAATTTGGCGGGCTCGTTGCTATACTTGTTTTGTATTAGAAAAGTCTAGTGGTAATAAGTCAAGCTGAACTTTTAAATTATTTTCAAGGAAAAACTAATTTTTGAGCGCACTGAA
>NZ_JAATJW010000087.1 GCF_011800755.1 Listeria valentina | reverse complement strand
CCTGCCCTGCGAATTGATTGGTGAAACATACTGTTTCATCGCTTTTTCGTCTTCTTTTTGTTCAGTTTTCAAAGGTCGATTTCTTGAGTTTCTGTTGCGCGTTTAGCGCATCAGCAACGTTTATTAATATACCAATTTTCAAGCCGTTCGTCAATAGATTTCCAAAACTTTTTTCATTTTATTTTGCCCACATGCAATTTTTGCATATTCACACAACAAATTTTCTGTATTAAATCACTTTAAATCCATTGATACATCTGACTTAACGATAACTTCATCTGCCAAGTTCAAAAAAGACTCACTTAATAAATCTTCTGAGTTGTAAATACCATCTACATATCCAGCTACATTTTTAACTGGTTGCTCCATACGAAGTTGAGCTAAAAGGTCAACATCTAAATCAGTAGCTACTTTTTCTCCCCCACCTGCTCCGAACAATTCTACTAAGCGCCCATCAATATTTACTGCAGACATATTTTCCACTACCCCTAAGATATAATGTCCATTTTTTCTAGCCATGTATCCCGCACGAGAAGCCACTTGTGCAGCAGCATAATGAGGTGTTGTTACAATCAGTTCAAAACAGCTTGGGAGTAAAGCGTGAATATCTAGCGCAACATCTCCCGTTCCAGGTGGTAAATCAATAATTAAGTAGTCTAGCTCTCCCCATTTTACTTCCTCTAAAAACATCTTCACCATTTTTCCAAGCATTGGTCCACGCCAAATTACCGGTTCCCCAGATTCAACAAAGAAATCCATCGAAATCATTTTCACACCATGTGTCTCAACAGGAATAATGAAGTTTCCTTCCTTTTTCGGTGCAGTCATTTCACCAAAAAGCACAGGCAAGCTAAACCCACAAATATCTGCATCTAACACGCCTACTTTTTTCCCACGCTTGGCTAGAGCAACCGCTAAGTTAGCTGCAATAGTTGACTTCCCAACTCCACCTTTTCCACTTACAATAGCTACAAACTTTGTTTTACTGGATTCACTTAAAATTCCTTCACGTTGTTCTAAAATCGAATCAATGACATCCGAAGCCAAGTATTGTAAATCTAGCACAATTTCTTCAAACCCAAACTGACCTAACAGCTCCTGTATATTTGCCGAAAAAGCCCCCTTATCGACCTCAGGATCAGCAAGAGCTAACTCTAGAATGACTTTGTCAGGCTTGATCACTTCTATTCCTAAAACTCCGTTTGTTTCTTCGAGCGTGGCCTCTAATACTGGGTCGACCAAACGGTTAATTAGTTTCCCAACTTGTTGTTCATTTAACATGATTTCCCCTCCATGAAATTATCGAATCCGGTTTCATCATTATAGCATAGCCGCCAATTTTTTTCACAAACGAGCGCTACAAACAAAAAAGATGAGCGCATTTCGGCCTCATCCTTTTCATTTATTTATTGTCAAAACGCTTGAGCGCAAAGTCTATTCACTAGTTACAGTGGTCATGTGCAATAGACCGTTCCATTTGAATAGTAATATGTGAAACATGGAACTGATTTTCAATTCCTGCACGCAACCTATCCAAAAGCGCATCCCTATCAACATGCTCAGCAACCTGCAAATGTACGGTTAACGATGGGAAGTCCGATGAAATCGACCAGACATGTAAATCATGTACACTTTCAATTTCAGGTTGTTCGAGCAAGTAATTTCGAATCCCCTCAACTTCTACATTAGCTGGCTTGCCTTCCATTAAAACCTGAATAGATTCCCGGAAAACTCGAATCCCACTAATCAACACAAAAATAGATACGAGTACACTTGCGATTGGATCGGCAATATCCCAACCAAAGAATATAATAAGTAGTGCAGCTGCAATTGCTCCAACAGAGCCAAGTAAGTCCCCTAATACATGTAAAAAAGCACTTCGCATATTTAAGTTGCCACTTGTATCACCCTTTGCAAGAATATAGGCAACTAAAATATTGACTAATAGCCCTAAAACAGAGATTGTCATCATGCCGGATCCAATAACTTGTTTTGGCTCAAAGAAGCGGTGGTAAGCTTCATAAAAAATAAATAAAGAAATAAGAATTAGCGTTAGCCCATTAAAAAAAGCAGCTAAAATTTCAAACCTTCTATAGCCATACGTTTTGGAGTTACTGGCTGCTTTTTCTCCAAATTTAAAAGCTAGCAAACTAAGTCCTAACGCAACTGCATCACTTAGCATGTGACCAGCATCTGACAAAAGCGCTAAACTATTTGTTAATATCCCACCGACTACTTCTGCCACCATAAAGCCAGCAATCAAAATAAAACTGATTAAAAGAGCTTTTTTATTGGCACTGTGAGTGTGAGAGTGTCCATGTCCGTGGTGATCGTGTGAATGATGTTGTCCCATCTTTATTCCTCCCAATTTCTTTATATGTTAATATTAGCATATACACATAATAAGAGCAACCTTTTTCACACAAAAAAACCGAAATCCACTAAGGGTTTCGGTTTTCTACATTATGATTTAGTTTTTGTTTTAGACTTTTGGTTTGTTTTTTTCACCGAGTTTGCTACTTTATCTTTTTTTCGAACTTCGAGCTCGCCATCTTTTACGCCAATTTCAACAATATCCCCCGGCTCGATATTTTTGCGCAATAACTCTTCAGAAAGTCGATCCTCAATGTTTTTTTGAATCGCACGTTTAAGTGGGCGAGCACCATACTCAGGATCATAGCCTTCTTTTGCGATTTTCGCTTTCGCTCCTTCTGTGAGTTTCACATGGATATCTCGTTCAGCGAGACGTTTTGTCAATTGTGAAGTTAGCAAAGTAACAATTTGTTTAAGTTCTTTTTCCGTTAGCGAATGGAAGACAATTGTTTCATCAATCCGGTTGATAAACTCAGGACGGAATGCGCGCTTTAATTCCTGCATCACGCGGTGTTCCATAGCTTTATAGTCCTGCGTCAAATCAGTGACATTAAATCCAACAGACTTGTCTTCTTTCATTTCTTGCGCGCCAATATTCGAAGTCATGATAATCACAGTATTTCTAAAATCTACTACGCGTCCCTTGGAATCCGTTAAACGCCCGTCATCAAGAACTTGAAGTAACATATTGAACACATCTGGGTGCGCTTTTTCAATTTCATCAAGCAAAACAACCGAATAAGGATTTTGGCGGATTTTTTCAGTAAGTTGGCCACCTTCTTCATAGCCGACATAACCTGGAGGAGATCCAACTAGACGTGCAGTCGAGAATTTTTCCATATACTCCGACATATCAACACGAATCATCGCATTTTCATCGCCAAACATAGATTCCGCGAGAGCTTTAGCAAGCTCCGTTTTCCCAACCCCCGTTGGTCCAAGGAAAATAAATGAACCAATTGGACGTTTCGGATCTTTAAGCCCCGCTCTCGCACGACGAACAGCAAGCGCAACAGCTTTCACCGCCTCATCTTGGCCAATTACACGCTGATGTAGCACTTTTTCCATGTTGAGCAACTTATCCGTTTCAGTTTCAGCAATTTTTGTAACCGGGATACCCGTCCAGCTAGAAACAACTTCTGCGACTATGTCTTCTGTGACTTGACTATTATCCCGCCCTTGTTTTTCTTTCCAATTTAGTTTCTTTTCTTCTAATTGCTGCCTAATTTTCTTTTCCTTATCACGGAAAGCAGCCGCTTTTTCAAATTCTTGACCTTGTACAGCCGCATCTTTTTCCTTCTTAAGCTCGCTTAATTCCACTTCAAGATCTTTCAAGTTTGAAGGAGTTGTATAAGCTTTCAAGCGAACCTTAGAACCGGCTTCATCAATTACATCAATAGCTTTATCCGGCAAGAAACGATCTGAGATATAGCGATCAGAAAGTCTAACAGCTGCTTCAAGTGCCTCATCCGTGATGGCTACTCGGTGATGCGCTTCATAACGATCCCGTAAGCCATTCAAAATTTGAATAGATTCATCAATTGTTGGTTCTCCAACTTTAATCGGTTGGAAACGACGTTCTAATGCGGCATCTTTTTCGATATATTTGCGGTATTCATCGAGCGTTGTTGCCCCAATACATTGCAATTCACCACGTGCTAGAGGCGGCTTCAAGATATTTGAAGCATCGATTGCACCTTCAGCACCACCAGCACCGATAAGAGTATGCAATTCATCAATAAACAAAATCACATTGCCCGCTTGACGAATTTCATCCATAACTTTCTTAAGTCGATCTTCAAACTCACCACGATATTTCGTGCCAGCAACAACCGTTCCCATATCAAGCGTCATTACGCGTTTTCCCCGTAGCGTTTCTGGGACTTCATTGCGAACAATTTGTTGCGCTAAGCCTTCCGCAATCGCTGTCTTCCCAACCCCAGGTTCCCCGATTAAAACAGGGTTATTTTTCGTGCGCCGGCTGAGTACTTCGATCACGCGTTGAATTTCTTTTGCGCGGCCAATCACTGGGTCGAGGTTGTCTTCCCGCGCAATCACTGTTAAATCTCGCGCCAAACTATCGAGCGTCGGTGTTGCTTGCGTATTCGTTTGTCTTCCAGCTGTGCCATTATCTCCACCGCCAAGAAGCTGAAGCACTTGTTGACGCGCTTTGTTCAAGCTAACGCCCAAATTGCTGAGCACTCGAGCTGCTACGCCTTCCCCTTCACGAATCAAACCAAGCAAGATGTGTTCTGTCCCCACATAGCTATGTCCAAGTTTGCGTGCTTCATCCATTGAAAGTTCAATTACTTTTTTCGCACGCGGCGTATATTGAATCGTCGTAACGGTTTTTTCACCTTGACCGATTAATTCTTCTACTTCTTGTTGAACTTTTTCTGGGCTAATCCCAAGTTCATAAAGCGCCTTTGCAGCAATTCCTTCCCCTTCACGAACTAAACCAAGCAAAATATGTTCTGTTCCAAGGTTGCTATGATTAAGTCGCATCGCTTCTTCCTGCGATAGGGCAAGAACTTTCTGGGCTCTTTGTGTAAAACGTCCAAACATCATATCGTTTTCCTCCTTTGTGGCCATCCATTAAACTTCTTTAAGAATATCACGAATAACAGATGCTCGAATAACTTTTTCCTCTAATTCATTCATATCTTGCCCCCGCGCTTTTCGTAAAAAGGCTGGTTGCGAAAATATTAGCAGTTCATTGATTGTTTGGCGAGATATATGCTCAAAATAACCTAATTCAATTCCTAAACGCAACTCAGAAATGGCTTCTCCACTTTCTTGCGTAGAAATCACACGGCTATTTTTCAAAACACCATAAGCTCGGTAAACTCGGTCTTCAAGCGAAATATGAAATTTTTGTTTTAAACTTGTTCGACTAACTCGTTCTTGCATGATTACTTGTTCCATGATTTGCGTTAAATCACTGACAATGTCCTCTTCCGTCTTTCCAAGCGTCACTTGATTTGAAATTTGGAAAATATTGCTTTCAGACCGACTTCCCTCGCCATAAATCCCGCGAATCACAAAACCGATGCTTCGGAGTGCCTCAACGATCTTTTTCAGCCGTTTAGTAGCAACAAGCCCCGGCAAATGGACCATCACAGAAGCACGCAATCCCGTTCCAAGGTTCGTAATACAACTCGTAAGATAACCAAACTCTTTGTGAAAAGCGAAAGGATAGGCTTGCTCAATTTGTTCAGTCATCCGAAGTGCATTTTCGAGCGCATCAAACAACCTAAGGCCAGGTTCAAGGCATTGCACGCGCAAGTGATCCTCTTCATTTGTCATGATACTCACATTTTCAGTGGGACTAATAAACACTGCCCCATGCTCACTTTCATTCATCAAATATGGGCTAATCAAATGTTTCTCCACAAGAAGCGCCCGATCAAGCATCCCGAGCTCCTCCATCTTAAACAAAAGAAAAGAATCATCCAATACACGCTTCACACGTTCCACAACCGCATCCCGCTGCTCATAAAACGGAAACAGCTCATCCTCAAAATTTCTTGCAATCCGAACACGCGAACTAAGAACAACATCCGCATCATCGCCATCTCTAGACAGCCAAGAGCTAAGCACAGGAGTCAAAACACGATTTTGTTCTGTCATTCCTCTTCACCCGCTTTCCCTTCAAGCGATCGAATTTCATCGCGTAAACGAGCTGCTTCCTCAAAGTTTTCCAATTCAATCATCTTTTGGATTTGCTCTCTCAGTGCCAAAATACGCTCCTCACGCTCTGATTCAGCTACAAAAGCATCCGGAACCTTCCCAACATGCTTCGTGTGACCGCCTTGCACTTGTTTTGCGGCTTGTAAAATTTGTTCATAAAAAGCATCATAGCAATCTGGACAGCCCGCTCGATTTGTCTTACGAAACGTATCAAAATCAAGTCCACATGAATCACATACCAGTTGTTTTTTCTCAGAAGTTTCGCCCGCTGTAACTTTATTCCCATCGAGCATTGATAAAAAGCTAAGTGCCAATTCGTTAAAAGCCTGAATCTTATTTTCTTCTTCCAGATTGGCACAGCTTTCACATAAATAAACCTCTTCAAGACTTCCATCAGAATGCAAATGTTGAATTCTAGTTACTGCTTCATTTTTTCCACAACGTTCACAAAGCATCTTCTCACTCCAATCAGTCATACTTCAAAGCTGCAAGCATCGCTTCCAAAATACGACTTCTTAAAATATCTCGGTCTGGTAAAGGAATAATTAAAACTTGCCGATCTAAAGCCGACATCATCATTCTTGCTTCCTTCTTTGTCACCACTTCTTCTTCTAAGAGTCTTAATACCACATCTTCAGCAAACGCTTGTGAGACCTTTTTTTCATGCACCATTGCAATGATCGCATCAAGTAGTTGTAACTTATCATTCATCTTCACTTTAATGATTCGAATGTAGCCACCGCCGCCTCGCTTACTTTCAACAATGTAGCCACGTTCCATGGTAAATCGTGTATTGATTACATAATTAATTTGCGAAGGTACACATTCAAATTTATCTGCTATTTCACTTCGCTTTATTTCAACAGCTTCATTTGCTTCTAAGACCTGCTTTAAGTAGGCTTCAATTATATCAGATATATTTCTCATTTGAATACTCCTTTCCTGCACAATCGAGAAAACATCACTTGACTTTGACTATAGTTGACTTTAATTATACATGATTTTACACCGCTTGCGCAAGTAGACTGACTGCACAAAAAAACACTTAAAATCGCTATGATTTTAAGTGCTTTCGCTATTTGCCCGGCGGCGACCTACTCTCACAGGGGGAAGCCCCCAACTACCATCGGCGCGGAGAAGCTTAACTACCGTGTTC
>NZ_JAATJW010000086.1 GCF_011800755.1 Listeria valentina | reverse complement strand
AATGAAAAGGAGGCTCTTTATTTTGAAAATTTTTAAGTATTTACTCTTTTTGTGTCTACTTTATTGACATCTATCCACAGCAGCAACTATGCCACCATGACCATAAATTTCGCTTATTGCATCTTGTATCTCTTTATTGTTAGGAAAATCAAACATCACACCATGTCCTCCAGTAAAATAAATCACATCATATTCATGAGGTTTCGCCTGATCGATAGAGCGAGCATTTTTTAGCAAACCCATAAAATGTTCATCATTGTAATACTTTTTCGTTACACTATCCAACATGAATGTGCTTAAACTGACTGGGTCAATCGGCGTGCTTCCACCCTCAACATTAAATAAATCAATTTGATAATCAGCGGTGTTAAAGTGATCATAAAAATGAACGAGTTCACCTAGCCATAGACCCGTAGGCTTTGTAGTTCCTTCAAAATGATTAGAGCTTGTGTTTACAATCATTATCTTTTTCATCATCATTCTCCTTTGACAAATTTATTACTTGTTAAATACTTTTCTAATGCCTTCATCAAAAGTTGTGATTTTAAAATCAGGAAATCTTTTCTTGAATTTATCCGATTTAAATACATTATCATATTTATATCTAGGCAATAATTCGATAAGCTCTTTGACTTGTTGATTAAACAAGCTACCTATCTTAAAAAGCCACATTGGTAGCACAGCATAATTGATTTTCTTGCTTAAAATCTTTTCTGTTTTATTGATTATTTCTTTGTAGGTAATGCTTTCATCAGTAGGTAAATGCCATGTTTCTCCGTACGCATCAGGGGTATTACCTAACAAAGCTAAAGCACGACTCGCATCAGGCGTCCAAATAAGTGAACGTAAAACCGAATCACTCAACGGAACAAAGGCACGTTTATCTTTTTTAATCCGATTAAACACTAATGAATTTGTGATACTTTGCGTTAAATCTGGACCATAAAATTCTGGTGCACGACCAATCACAGCATCCACTTTTTTCTCTTTCATTGCTGACAGTAACAGCTCAGCCATTTCCGCGCGAACTTGTGATTTGCGTCCCACTGGAACAAAGGGACTATTTTCCACTTGAACATTAGCATTTTTTTCATACATATAAGTGTTATCAAAAAATGCTAATTTACTATTCGTTTCTTGGCAAGCTTTGATGATGTTTTCCATAATTGTCGGAAACTGATTTTCCCACATTTCTGAGTTGGCAGGTAAGCCAACAGCAAAATAAACAATATCGCTACCCGCTACAGCCTTATACGTTTCTTCATAGCTCATTAAATCAGCTGCCACTAACTCATCAGACTCGTGAATCTTTTTAGGCTTCCTGCTAACTAAGCGAATCTCTTTAGTATAGTTTTTATAAAGTTCCTTTGCTATTTCTTGCCCGATTTGCCCATTGCTTCCTAGTACTGTTTGCATTGTAATCCACTCCAATTTATTAATATTTAACTATAAATTAAGGATTATGCGTCAATCATATGTTATAACATGAATTATTATCTTCATTACCCTTTATAAGACACAGTTATTATCTAGATAATAACATCCATAAGTTTAAACATATGAACATAAAACCCAAAAATAAAACTTATTTATTCCCTTTATTTTCAAGATCTTCTTCAAGAGAGCGAGTCAATTCTTTCAACCAATCTAAAGCATCTTCTAAATCCGAGCTGTAGTATCGCTCAAGTCCTACTTGGCTAACAGATAAAACACCTGCATCTAGCATCAACTTTAAGTGATGAGAAACAGCTGGACGTGAAATGGGTAATAGTGAAGTAATTTGATTGACCGTTAATTGTTTTTCGCGGCACAACAAAACAAGAATCTGTTGACGCTTTTCATCTTGCAGAACACTTAAAATTTTGCTGCCTCTTTTAAAGATTTCGAGTGTTTGCTCTACCATTTCCATGCTCCTTTAAAATAAATTTTCATATTTTAACTCTTTTATTATAGCGCTATTTTCATTATGTGCAAGTATTAATCATAAAATCTATCATCGCTATTTCCAATTCAACGCTTAAGTAACGACGCCAGTTCCTGCTCCGTCAGTGCCCGGTATGCACCAAGCGACAAAGATTCGTCCAGTTCCAAACTCGCCATTTTTTCGCGCTTCAAGTAAGTCACCTTTTTCCCGCGCGCCTCAAACATCTTTTTGATTTGGTGAAATTTTCCCTCACGAATCGTCACGCGTGCCTCTCCCGCAGCAAGAATCTCCAGTTTAGCTGGTAACGCTTCGTACCCATCCAGAAAAACGACTCCAGTTTCAAAAGCAGTTTGGTCTTCCTGCGTAAGTTCGCCTGTCACTTTTGCAAAATAAACCTTATCGACGTGTTTCTTTGGTGAAAGTAACGTATGAGCAAGCTCGCCATCATTTGTAATCAAAAGTAAACCTTCCGTATCCTTGTCAAGCCTTCCCACAGGAAAAAGTCCTTGTCGCTTGTCTTCTGGCTTAAATAAATCTAATACCGTCCGGTCAAATTTATCCTCAGTCGCACTAATCACTCCTTGCGGCTTATTGAGCATCCAATAAGAAAACTCAGCAAACTGAACCCGTACCCCGTTCATAACAATTTCATCCGTTTCAGGCTTCACTTTTAGCCCACCATCTTTAACTCGCTTTTCATTTACTTGTACCTGGCCTTTTTTAAGTAAGTCCTTTACTTCCTTACGCGTCCCAAATCCCGCGTGCGCCAACAATTTGTCTAGCCGCATTTATAAAAGCTCCTTCGCCTCAGTCTCCTTTGATTTTATCAGCTTTTCAAGTCGCAAACAATAAAAAGAGAACTCGCAAGGAGTTCCCCTACAAACTTTCAAGTTCAGCTGCACAGCGTGTTTCAGAAAACTGTCCCGAAAGTGATTGCTGTAAACGATATTCATCTAACTTTCTTTCAATTTGTACAAGCACTTCAAATTTACCAAATTCATCTGCTGCTGCAAGTAAATTCTGCAACTCGAAAAACAGCCGATCGAGCTGCTCGAAATCTTCTTTTGTCGCCTCAAGAGCTTCCCTTCCGTTTCGCATCTTCTATACCCTCCTAAAATGTAACCCCTTTCTTATTCTTTATTTTACGCTAAAATGAAATTTTTAAACCCATTTCTCGAAAAATTCACAAATTGTACAAATTCGCGAGAAAAAAAGCAATTTTTTTCCTTTTTTTGACAAACTCAGGCAACAAAATAGTCAAAATCATTCTTTAAGAATTTTGAGGATATCTTGATAGCGAATTTTTTTCGGCGCAGAACCTTGAACAGAAAAATCGCTTTTCAAATGGACTTCCACTTCATCGCCCACCACTAGATCGGATACATTGATGGCACGGTCATCTTTCTGGTTGCTAATTTTGCTGATCGAAGCAAGCTCAATCGGCCCCTTGATCGCTTTTCCCTCTTCCGATTCAAGTTGGTCCACAAATACACCTTTCGCCTCGCTCGTTCCATTTTCACTGACATTTCCCGTATAAATCACGTAAGGATCCTTCGTTTCCTCCGTTTGCCCGCAAGCCACTAAAAGCAAAAGACAAACGCCGACAATAGCAAGTAAACTTTTTTTCATGTTTTTCTCCTTCAAAGCAAATTCTTTCTTTTATCATATGAAAAAAACACAGCTTCTTCAAAGAAAAAGCTGTGTTTCGGGTTTATTCTAGAACAAATTGATTGTGATAGAGTTCCGCGTAGAAGCCTTTCTGCTTGAGAAGCGACTCATGCGTACCTTCCTCGATCACTTCCCCATTCCTAAGAACGACAATATGGTCAGCCCCTAGAATCGTCTTCAAACGGTGTGCGATAACGAAACTTGTTCGTCCAGAAATCACATTATCCATCGCCGTTTGGATCTTACTTTCCGTAACTGTATCCACATTACTTGTTGCTTCATCTAGGATAAGCAAGCTTGGATTGGTTAAAATCGTCCTAGCAATACTGATCAGTTGTTTTTGTCCGACACTGAAAATACTATTTTCATCGCTAATCTCTGTATCATAGCCTTTATCAAGCGAAACTATAAACTCATGAATATGGGCTTGTTCCGCGGCGGCGATAACCTCTTCACGCGTCGCATCCGGTTTCCCAAACGCAATATTATCATGGATGGTTCCAGAGAAGAGCACAGAATCCTGCAAGACGATCCCCACTTGTTTCCTGAGCGAATGCAGTTCAATGTCTCTAATATCTTTCCCATCAAAGAGAATTTCGCCACTATCAACATTATAAAAGCGATTTAGTAAGTTCATGATCGTTGTTTTCCCTGAACCAGTCGGCCCAACAACAGCAACCATCTGACCTTTTTCAAGACCGATCGTCACATCTTTTAGAACTGGCTTATCTGGCGTGTAGCCAAATTTCACATGGTTCAGCTCTACTTTTTTATGGACGCCATCAATCGTTTGGACATTTGGACGTTCCACTTCATCTTGTTCTTTAAAGACTTCGCTCACACGGCGTGCCCCAGTAATCGCTAGTTGCAACATGCTGTACTGTGAAGAAATTTGCGTAAGCGGCATATAAAACTGTTGCGAATACTGAACGAACATCACGATGAGACCGAGCGCTACTGTCCGGTCAAGGCTACCATTTAAAGCCAGATAGCCACCGAAGAAAATAACGATCGCCGTGTTAACAAGTGAGATCCCTTGCATTACTGGGAACAACAAGCCAGAGTAAACTTGACCTTTATACGTTGCATTTTTAACGATTTCATTGTGCTTTAAGAAACCTCGGATCGTTTCTTCTTCCAAACCATTCGTGATGACCACTTTTTGACCGGAGATTTTTTCATCAATATAGGCATTCAAGCGGCCCAAACTATCTTGCTGCAAGTCCACATAGCGGCGTGCTTTCCGGATGATGATTCCCGCAATAATCACAGCAAACGGAGCCGCAATCAATGTGACAAAAGCAAGTTCCACATTTTGCGTGAACATCATGATGATAACACCGATCATGAGTGCTAAATTCGAAAGCACTTGGACAAGCGCTTGGTTGAGCGTATTCGAAATGTTATCCATATCACTCGTAAAGCGACTCAGCATTTCGCCATCATTGTGACTATCAAAGAAGCGAATCGAAAGTTTCTCCATTTTCTTGAATAGCCCGATCCGCATCCGGTTCGTTGCCTTCCCAGAAACACCTGCCATGATGATATTTTGAATGAACATCGCAACTGACGTTAATATATAGAATAAAAGTAGCATGAGCAAGATATGGTGAAAATCAGATTTATCATCCACACCCGTTGTTACAAGTTTCACTGCATAATCCGCTAATTCTTGCACAGCTTTACCGACATATTGTGGCGCTTTAACTTGCAAGAAAGTAGCGCCGATAACTGCCAGAAGAATTACAAATAGTTGAAGTTTATAGGCGCGAAGGTAGTGCCAGAAGAACTTCGTGATTTGTCTAAACTCACTCATTTTCGAACACATCCTTCCCTTTTTGTGTTTCATAGATTTCCTGATAAACCGGGCTTGTTTGAAGCAGCTCATGATGATTTCCGACTGAAACGAGCTTTCCTTTATCAAGAACAAGAATCTTGTCTGCTTGAATAACAGAAGAAATCTTTTGCGCAATAATAAAGGTTGTCGTGTCATTTAATTCGTTTGCAAGCGCCTCTTTGACTAGCTTTTCAGATTTGGCATCGAGCGCACTCGTCGAATCATCCAAAATTAAAATTTTCGGCGTCCCGATAACACCACGCGAAATCGAAAGGCGTTGCTTCTGACCACCAGAATAGTTGTTTCCACGTTCCTCAACGATCGCTTCATAACGTTTTTCTTGATGCTCAATAAATTCCTTCGCTTGCGCAATCGTCGTGGCATTTTCCATATCCGTTTCAGAAGCATTTTGCTTCCCTTGCCGTAAATTATCCGAAATCGTTCCGGAGAAAAGGACAGCTCGCTGTAAAACAAGAGAAACCGTTTGACGAAGCGTTTTTTTGTTTAGCTTCTTCAAGTTCTCCCCGCCGACTAAAACTTCCCCTTCTTGCGGATCATAAAGTCGCGGAATAAGTTGAGCAAGCGTTGACTTCCCAGATCCTGTCGCACCGACAATTCCGACCGTCTCGCCTGGCTCTGCTTTAAAGGAAATGTGCGACAAGGCATCTTCATCATCCCCTTCATAGCGGAAACTTACATCTTTAAATTCAACACGTCCATCTAAATCTTCTTCTTTTGCATTCGGATCATAAGTAATATCCGCATCCGTATTCAAAACTTCACTGATCCGACCAAGCGAAACAAACGCGCGGGAAGCCATCATCGTAAGCATCCCACCAATAATGATCGCCATCATGATTTGCATCAGATAGTTCATAAAGGAAGCGACCGCACCGATCACATTTGGATCATCCTTCACCATATCGCCTACAAAATAAATAGAAACGACAATCGCAAGGTTTGAAACGAACATGAAAGCTGGAATCATCACAGAGAACAAAACCCCAACTCGAATCGTATGCGCAGTTAATTTGTCACTTGTTTCCGTAAAACGATTAATTTCATTATCTTCTTGAACAAAGCTTTTGACGACGCGCATCCCAGCAAGATTTTCTTTCGCAATCGCATTTACTTTATCAAGGAAAGTTTGAATTTTTACGAAGTGCTTACCCATAGCGCCAAACGTCAACATAACGATCAAAACGACGAGTACAACAAGGAGAATGATTACCCACCAAAGTGCAGGTAAAGTCACCATTGCAAGCACAAAACTTCCGATAAACATGATCGGAATCCGCGTCAACGATTGAAGTGACAACATCACGAGATTCTGCACCTGCGTAATGTCATTCGTTTGTCGTACAACAAGGTTCCCCGTTGAGAACCGCTCAATGTTGCTAAATGAAAAGGTTTGAACTTTGCGAAAACTGCTTTCGCGAATGTCTGCGCCTACCCCCTGCGCAATTTTGGCTGACAAAATCGTATTTAAAATTCCAGCTACTAAGCCAATCACCGCGATTACAATCAGCAGAATTCCAATGGATGAAATCTCATCCATCTTGTCCTTCACAATCGCATCCAAAACTTGCTGCAGTAATTTTGGTTGCCACAATTGTGAAATAACCATGATCGCAACAAAGATTGTTGAAAAAATGGTCTCAACTCGATACTTTTTCAAGTGCTGTAGTAATATTTTCATTGTTTCCCTCCCATTTCAACAAAAATCAGACGAACACTTATTCTACTTGAATTTAAAATGATTTTCAAGCTTTAATCCGATAAAGTTTAAAAATCAGTCCAGAGACTGATTAACTTTTGTACATTAGTCGATACAATCGCTTAGCAATGCTCCTTTCAGCTTCGCATAAACATAAAATATTTTATTAAATGACAAAAATGTAAGATTTATCACC
>NZ_JAATJW010000085.1 GCF_011800755.1 Listeria valentina | reverse complement strand
GTTCAGTGCGCTCAAAAATTAGTTTTTCCTTGAAAATAATTTAAAAGTTCAGCTTGACTTATTACCACTAGACTTCTATTCGTAATACCAACAGTTTATAACTAAACTATAAAAAAGTAAAGTACTTTGCTTACAAAAAATAAGTTCCCATCCAAACCACTCTTTTTAGCAAAAAAGCAACTTGTTCGCTTTCAGCGAACAGGTTGCTTCACTTTAATTTTTAGCGATTGACGTTTTATCCTTCACAGGAACATTTCCCGAAATCGTGCCACTATAAGTTCCACTAAGAACGAGCATCCCCATGCCGCTCACCCGAAGATGATTATCCTGATCCAAATAATCAAGCGAATACGGCTTCGCATAAAAGGTCCCGATATCCGAATCAATTTCCGCCGTGTACTCATGCAAATCCTCATTGGAATCCGCGAATACAAGATCGAATGCTAAATCCAAGCTGCAACTCCTCGCAAGATCAGAAAACTTCCCTGCTCCATCATTCAAATTCAAAATCAATTTTGCCCCATCCGGTTTTTGATTCAAAATTTTCTCTGCTGCTTCCTCCGATAATTCAATCCGCAAATTTCTCACCACCTAGCAAAAAAGGCGGCCAAAAAAGCCGCCTTTAAAATTTAAGCCTTATAAGTTTGCAAATTTTTCGAGCAAACGAATCATTTGGCAAGTGAAACCATATTCATTATCATACCAAGCCACCGTTTTAACAAGTTGTGTATCTCCAGCTGTTGTCACTTCCGTTTGTGTTGGGTCATAAATCGAACCAAATGTGGTTCCGATCACATCACCCGAAACAATTTGCCGATCATCATAACCAAACGAAGGATTGTTTTCCGTATGTTTCTTCATAGCCGCATTCACTTCATCAGCCGTTACTTTTTTGTCGAGTATCGCCACAAGCTCAGTAAGCGAGCCATCTACAACTGGAACCCGTTGTGCATGACCTTGCAGACGACCATTCAGTTCTGGAATAACAAGACCAATCGCTTTTGCAGCCCCCGTAGAATGTGGAATCGTATTATCTGCAGCCGAACGAGCCGCACGCAAGTTCCCCCCACGAACAGGTCCGTCAAGCAACATTTGAGTGGACGTATATGCATGAACCGTTGTCATCGTTCCCACTTGAATTCCAAACTCATTATTTAAGAAATAAGCCATAGGAGCCAAACAGTTCGTTGTACAAGAACCCGCAGAAATGATTTTATCATCTTTAGTTAGCGTATCATCATTCACATTATACACAATTGTCTTCATTTGACCAGCTGGAGCTGAAATTACGACGCGTTTCACACCCGCATCCAAGTGAGCTTGCGCTTTTTCTTCTGACGTATAAAAGCCAGTACATTCAAGGACAATGTCGACACCTTGTTCTTTCACCCAAGGAATTTTGCTTGCATCCGGCTCCGCATAAACACGTGTTTCCGTCCCGTCTACAACAATCGAATTTTCCGTTGCTTTTACCGTACCCGGATAAGTGCCATGTGTTGAATCAAATTGCAACAGTTGTGCAAGCATTTCTGGATTCGTTAAATCATTAATTGCAACAACCTCAATATCATCTGAAACTTCCTTGATCCTGCGGAAAGCTAAACGACCAATCCGACCAAATCCGTTAATCCCAACTTTTACTGTCATAAAACTTCTCCTCCTATCAAAATCTATTCGTCAACATTCTTGCTGAATGAACAAAGTGATGTAAAAAAACCTACATTTTTATTTATACCCCATTTTTTCATTCTAAATACAATTTTTTTAACTTTTCACAGTCGCAAACGCTATCATTTCAAATTTTTTCGTTTCATCCAAATCGAGCCCTCAAAAAGTGGCGTATGAACAACAAAACCAAATTGACGGAAGAAATCAAGAACAGCCTTGTTTTCCGGTAAAACCCGCAAAAAAATTTCATCATATGGGTATTTTTTCGCCTCCACGAGTAAACCTTCCAAAAGCCTTTTTCCAAAACCCGCCAAACGAAACTGAGGTGCAACTAGCAAATGAGCAAATTCAAGCGTTCCTTCCGTCTCATCCACCCAAATTTCACCATAAGCCGCTACCTTTTCCCGCTCATATAAAATAAAAAGATCTTTCTCTTCCGCCTCAACCCAAGTCAAAATCTCACTTCGCTCAATCCTTCGCGTTCCCGTCGCCAAATAATTATCCGCTTCATTTTGAAAAAGTGGCAAAATAGCCGTCACATCCGCCTGCGTTACCCGTTTCATCCCGTCCCCTCCAAAAAAACATTCTCCTAAGCCATACCCGAAAAAGCCCTTTTACTAACAAGAAAAAGCTGCCCGCATCCGCGACCAGCTTTAGATTTCCCTTATAAACCGAATTGAGCTTCTTCCATCCGGTAATCCGCTTTTAATTTTGTGTGCTTCCGTTACGAACACGATCCCAGATTCGGTTTCATAGCGCCCCGACTTCGGAAGAGAGTAATCCTCAATCCCGTACATCACACCATCCAGAACTTCTCCCGTCACATACCACGGGTGTCCAAGTAGCGCCTCAGCTCTCGCAATATCACCAGCACGAATCAAAGCGCGAATCTCCGTTGAACTGATTTTATCCGCAATTCCCTCTTCCGTCTCAACAGGAATCGCCGTCACTTGAATCCCGAGTGGCCTAACAAGCTCTCTAAGTAGTTCCACATCCGAAACCGCATCTTTGCCAAAGTTAAATTCCTCTCCCACAATAATGTGCGATAATTGAAGCTGACTCAAATGTTCAAACACAAATTGCTCCGGCGTCGTTTCCGCATATTCTTTCGTAAAATTCGTTTCAAATAACACATCCACACCATAATGAGCTAGCCAGCGCTCTTTTTCTGATCCTGGTGTGAGTGCCTCGCGAAACGCAGGAAGCCCCTTTAGCGCCCAAAGTGGATGCGGGCTAAAGCTAATCACCGAATAAAGTTCATCCGGTTTTTTTATTTCAAGCGCCGTTTGCAAAATCCGCTGATGTCCGCGGTGAACCCCGTCAAATTTTCCAATCGACAAAACTGCTGGCCGTGAATCTGGAACCGGCGCCAAATCAACATGATAAATTTCCATACGCTTCACTCCTAAATCCTACTTTATAGCAGCCTCTCAAAATCTACAACTCATCTGTTTTGATAAATCACTAAAATCAATTGTTTCAACTTTTGAATTCGCTCAAATTGAACTTGGAATCCGCGTTTGTCTGCAATTTCATCTGTCAAAGCCTGAAACAATTCCAGCTGTTCTGGAAGTTCCAGCCCATCAAGTAGTTGTTCCATTCTCCCTTTCCATTCTACAGGAAGCATTTCTGCCAGATGACGCCCTAAAAACATCGGTGTTTTCCCTGAAAGCCAAACAATCTCTTCAAAAAGCGGCAAAAAATAATTTTCTCGAACCTCTGCCTCTAAATTAGCAACAAAGAAACGCTCACCGCGCCTCGTAAACTTTGCTAAATAATGGGCATCTAAGTAAAACTGATCGATAATCTCCAAAAATCTCGCCTGCGTGAGCTTCGATGCCGATTTGGGCAAGAGAAACTCATCCAGATTGTTCGCATAATCAATTTTATCTAACAAAACGCGATACGCTTCATAATATGGAAAAGGCGTTTCTAAAAAGGAAAGCGGCCAAAATGAAAAGTCCACCTTCACGCCACCTTCAAAAATCACAATCAAAGAGCGCATCCCTTCTCTAACAGGAAAATCAAGTGGCACCGCAACAAGCACCTCTCCGATTTCAGCAAGCCAGTCTCCCGCCGAAAAGTCTTGCTCCCCTTTTATCCAAAAATTAAGATCTAAATCCGAAAGAGCATCCACATAGCGTTCCTTCGCTAAAGATCCTTCGAGCACGACCATTTCAATTTCTTCATTTCTTGTGGCAAAATCCAGTATTCGCTGTAGCACATCTTCTCGTTTTCCCATCGTATTCGCCTCCCACTGTTCAGTATAGCAAAAACACCTGCCTCACTTAAAGAGCAGGTGTTTTCAAATGATAAATCTCTGGTTTTTGCATTTTTTCTGGCTTGTCTTTTTCTTTTGCCAACTTTCGATTAGGTAAAAGCAATCGTAAGCCATTTAAAATCACAAGAATCGTGCTTCCTTCGTGCCCGATCACACCGAACGGCAAGTTAATGGATTGAAATAAATTGGCTAACACTAAGCTGATAATCACCAGAATCGAAAAAGCGATATTTTGCTTCACAACTCGCCCAAGTCGAACAGATAGCACACTCGCATAGCTCAATTTCTCCAAGTCATTTTTCATGAGCACCACATCAGCCGCTTCCATCGCAATATCCGTTCCTTCCCCCATCGCGACGCCAACCGTTGCGTGTGCAAGCGCCGGTGCATCATTAATGCCATCTCCGACCATCGCAACCGACCCATAAACCGCCTTCAAATCACGTAGCACGTCGACCTTTTGCTCCGGAAGACAACCCGCAATCACATAATCAATACCAATTTCTTCGCCAATTGCAAGCCCCGTCGCTTCATTATCTCCCGTCACCATAATCGTTTTAATACCACGCTTCTTTAAGCTAGAAACAGCACGCTTGGCTTCTTCTCGTTTGACGTCCTTCAGCGCGATCATGGCGACCACTTGCTCGCCACATGAAGCATACACGAGCGTCTTCCCTTCACGAGGAAGCGTATCGCTAAGCGAACCTGCAAACTTCATAGCCTGCTCACACCCCACAAAGCGAGCCTTCCCTACACGCCATCTTTCCCCGCCAATCACGGCTTCCACACCAAAACCAGGCACATCCTTCATCACTAAATCCGTGAAGCCTTCCACACGTTTCTCGGAAAAATCGCGTACAATCGCTTCAGCAAGCGGATGAGCCGAATTTTGTTCAAGCGCGTAAATCCGGTCGATGACTTGCGCCCGGTCAAACTCTGGTGCCACGAAGAAATCCGTCACTACTGGCTTCCCTTGTGTGAGCGTTCCCGTTTTATCAAACGCGACCGCTCTTACATTCCGCAAATTCTCCAAATGGACGCCGCCTTTAAATAAAATCCCATTTCGAGCTCCATTCGAAATCGCCGCAAGTGTTGCTGGCGTGACAGAAGCCACAAGCGCACAAGGCGAAGCGACCGTTAGAAGCACCATCGCCCGGTAAAAAGTCTCATTCCAGCTCCAATCAAGCAAAAAGTGTGGTAAAAAGAGCATCACGAAAACAAGCACCAAGACTGCTTTTACATACTTATCTTCAAACCGCTCAATAAACTGCGCTGTATGCGAAGGCTCACTTTGGGCTTCCTTCACCATTTGAATGATCTGACTAAAGAGCGTTTGATCCGCTGTTTTCCGAACTTCCATCCGAATAACGCCTGAAAGATTCACCGTCCCGCCAAAAACTTCATCGTGAGTACCTTTTTGTGCCGGAATAGACTCCCCGTTGATCGCCGATTGATCCACCGAAGTTTCCCCTGAAATGATCACTCCGTCGATTGGGATTCGCTCGCCGGGGCGTACCAAAATCAAATCTTGCAGTTTAAGCGACGTTACATCGACCTCTTCCGTCTCCCCCGTTTCTAGCAGTAAAAAAGCAGTTTCCGGTTGAAACGACATCAGTTTCGTGATTTCTCGCTTGCTTTTGTTCGTCGTGTACGTTTCGAGCGCGCCACTCAGTGAGAAAATAAAGATCAGTACCGCACCCTCGAGCCAGTAGCCAATAATCGAAGCCCCTGTTGCCGCAAGTACCATTAAAAGTTCCACGTTCAATTTCCGTGTCTTGATCGTGTCGAGAATCCCTTCTTTCGCCTGATCGAAACCGCCAATCACAAATGCCGCAATAAAAATCCCCGCCGTTGCACCCGTAGCCACCGCACCTTCCGTTTGCCAGCCAAGCAAAATAAGTAAACCACTAACACCCGCTGCAAGAAACTGCCAGTTCTCTTTCCACCATTTTAATCGCATCTTGGACCACTCCTTTCTTTTCTAACTGATAATTGTTATCAAAGCCCTTAAAAACACGAAAATCTGTTTTTGCTCCCGCAAAAACAGATTAGATTTATTATAATTTACTGATTTCTTATTCCACTATCATTATAGCATGATTATAGTGACCAAACAAGTTAATTGATAAAATATTATTTTAATTGAGAATAGATTTCATTCCCGACTAAGCAAATAAAAAAACCGGAAAAGAAATTCTTTTCCGGTCCCATCTTTTAAGGAAGTACATTTCCAGCCGCACGATAAATTTCGTACCATTCTTCGCGCGTAAGAGAAATATCTGCTCCCTTACGAATAGCTTCGATCCGATCAGGATTCATCGTGCCGAGCACCGCTTGAATCTTCGCTGGATGACGTAAAATCCATGCAATCGCAATCGCAGAATTAGTCACTCCATAACGTTCCGCCACTTCATCTATTTTCGCATTGAGTTCAGGAAACTTCGGATTGTCTAAAAATACTCCTTCAAAATAACCATATTGAAATGGCGACCATGCTTGAATCGTCATATCATGAATCCGGCTATATTCCAAAATGCCATTATCACGATCGATCCCCGCGTCCACTTTCATATTCACATTGAAGCCAGCATCAATCATACCCGTGTGCATCACGCTAAACTGTAACTGATTAACAATCAATTTTTGCTTAACACTTTTCTTAAGCAATTCAATTTGAAGTGGACTTTCATTACTCACGCCAAAATGCCGAACCTTCCCAGCGCGTTCAAGTTCATCAAAAGCCGCTGCCACTTCATCAGGCTCAACAAGCGTATCCGGACGGTGAAGTAAAAGTGAATCCAAATACTCCGTCTTTAGCCGTTTCAAAATCCCATCGACCGAAGCAATAATATGCTCTTTCGAAAAATCAAAATAGCCTTGTCGAATCCCGCATTTTGATTGCAAAATCATTTTTTCACGAATCCGAGCATTCATGCCCACAGCATCCGCAAAAACTTCCTCTGATTTCCCGCCACCGTAAATATCTGCATGATCAAAAAAATTAAGTCCATTTTCAAGCGCCGTTTGCACAACCCGTTCTGCTTGCTCTTTCGAAAGATCTGCCATACGCATACATCCAATTGCAATACTAGGAGCAGCGAGTTCGCCACCAAGTTTTAATGTTTCCACATGCTTCACCTCTTCATTCAAGATACCTTTATTTTACCACTTTTAGAAGCCCCAACCAATCCAGATCCGTTTACATGAAAAACTTTCAAAAAAAGCTAGCATTTTTCCTCATTTTATTATAAAATAATCTCTGTTGACTAAAATATGGAGAAATACCCAAGTCCGGCTGAAGGGGACAGACTCGAAATCTGTTAGGCGTCCCTGTGGCGCGCCGGGGTTCGAATCCCCGTTTCTCCGTCAAAGACACAAAGTTAAGTGTTAAATAACCAAAGTCCTTTGATAAATCAAGGGC
>NZ_JAATJW010000084.1 GCF_011800755.1 Listeria valentina | reverse complement strand
GCCCTGCGAATTGATTGGTGAAACATACTGTTTCATCGCTTTTTCGTCTTCTTTTTGTTCAGTTTTCAAAGGTCATTTAGTTGCAAAAATCAGTTTCATTTTGAAAGTGAATTCGTTTTTCGCGACTTTTAAATCATATCATTCAAACGCTGATCTGTCAACAATTTTTTAATTTATTTTTTATTCATTTTTAAATTAAAAACGTCGCAATTAGTAGCGCCGAGAACTAATATACCAAGTTTATAAGAGGATGTCAACAAAATTATGAATAAAAATGTAAAATCAAGTTTAACAGGCCTATTCCTGCATAAAAATTGCATATAAAAAGTGTACAACTCATTGTTGCACACTTTTAAGTTATTCAATTAATGCTTTTCTTTAGCCTGGCACTCTGGACAAATTCCATAAACTTCCAAACGATGCTTATTAATTTCATATCCAGTAACAGAAGCTGCAAAGTGTTCTACTTCATCTAAACCTGGATAATGAAAATCTACAATTTTTCCACACTTTTCACAAATCGCATGATAGTGATTGGACGTAGTGAAATCAAAACGGCTCGAAGCATCACCATAAGATAATTCTTTAATTAACCCTGCATCGCGAAACACACGTAAATTATTGTAAACTGTCGCAACGCTCATATTCGGATATTCAGGTTCTAAGGCCTTGTAGATTTCATCCGCTGTAGGATGGGAATGTGAATTAATTAAGAACTCTAATATAGCATGACGTTGAGGAGTAATACGGACTCCAGACTGTTTGAGGACATCTATTGACTCTTTTAATTGAGTACTAGACACCGCCATGCACTCCTTCCCTAAATTAAAATAATTTTAATACTTCTATTATTTTACTGGATACTCTTCTATTATGTCAATAATAGGGTTTAATAGCCTCGCTTTAAATCTACTTCATTCACTAAGGATTCGTTTTTCTTAAATCGGATCATGTTTTCAGCAAAAATGGGAAAGCTACGTTTCAGATACTGGTCGGTATGGCCGGACACGTGCGGAGTCAAAGTTACATTTTCGGCTTCCCATAATGGGCTTTCTTTCGGCAGAGGTTCTTCTGGAAAGACATCTAAATAAAAATGTCGAATGGCTTTTTTCTGGATAGCTTCTTCGAGCACTTCTTTTGCGGTTACGTTTCCTCGGCCAATATTAATGAAAACAGCATGGTCAGCAAGGCTTGCAAAAAAATTCCTTCCATAGATGCTATCTGTTTCTTTCGTCTTCGGAAGGATGGAAACAAAATAGTCTACTTCTGGAACGGACTTGGATAGGTTATTTAGCGGGTAGGTTTCATCAAAGGATTCTGCTTTGTGGCCGGTGGTGTTAAACCCGATCGTTTTCATTTGGAACATTTTAGCAAAGCGTGCTACTTGGATGCCGATTGCTCCGGTTCCGGCAACAGCGATGGTTTTTTTGCCTAGTTCCACTACCGGGTGTTCGGATGCGTATCGTTTTTGCCGCTGTGCAGTGTTGAAAAAACTTAGTTGCTTTACATCGTCTAGCAAATAAGCCATTACAAATTCGGCCATTGGGTAGGCGTGGATGCCTCGCACATTGGTGACTTTGATTTGCCGGCTTGTGATGGCTTTTTTCGGAAGGCTGTCAACGCCCGCTGAATACACCATGATCCATTTGAGATTTGTTGCTTCTTGGATCAGTTTTTCTGTGAGGTCACTGCCGTATGTGACGATTACTTCGACTTCTTTTAGTTCAGGAAAGCTTTCTAGACGGTCTGTGTAATGGATTTCGTCGGTTTTAAATTGTCCAGCGAATTCTTTTTGCAATTCTTCTGGAATTGCCATAGTGAAAACAATTTTCATTAAGTCTACCTCCCCTTTTTTACCCAGTGTATGACTTTTTTCGAAAAACAGCAATGATCTTGCCCTTTCAAGTTGCGACTTCGCTTTATTTTTCATAGAATAGAGGAGACGAGCAGGGAAACCTGTCTGATATAAAAGGAGATGTAAAGATGAATCACTCGAAATCTGAAGAGCTACACGAAGAAGCGAAAAAACACATTGTTGGTGGGGTTAACAGCCCAAGCCGATCTTACAAAGGTGTTGGTGGCGGTGTTCCGATTACGATGAAATCTGCAAGTGGCGCTTATTTTTATGATGTTGATGGGAATAAGTACATTGATTATTTAGCTGCTTTTGGTCCGATCATCACTGGGCACGCGCATCCGCATATCACAAAGGCAATCACGCACGCGGCAGAAACAGGCGTTCTTTACGGGACACCAACGGAGCACGAAATCACGTTTGCCAAAATGTTGAAAGAAGCGATCCCTTCGCTCGATAAGGTTCGCTTTACAAATTCTGGTACGGAAGCTGTGATGACAACTGTTCGGGTGGCTCGTGCTTATACGGGACGTGAAAAGATCATCAAATTTGGCGGTTCTTATCATGGCCACTTCGATCTTGTGCTTGTGGAAGCTGGTTCTGGTCCTTCTACACTCGGAACACCCGATTCTGCTGGGGTGACGCAAGCAACTGCGCGCGAAGTAATCACGGTTCCATTTAATGATTTGGAGGCTTTTCGCGAAGCTCTTAATGTTTGGGGCGATCAAGTGGCAGCCGTTCTCGTTGAACCGATTGTTGGGAACTTTGGGATTGTTGGTCCGGAACCTGGCTTTTTAGAGAAAGTGAATGAAATGACACATGAAGCTGGTGCGCTCGTGATTTATGATGAAGTCATTACGGCATTTCGCTTTATGTACGGAGGCGCGCAAGATTATTTACATGTAACGCCTGATTTAACGGCACTTGGAAAAATTATCGGCGGTGGGCTTCCAATTGGAGCTTATGGCGGTCGTTTGGATATTATGGAAGAAGTGGCTCCGCTTGGACCGGCTTATCAAGCTGGAACGCACGCTGGGAACCCAGCTTCCATTCAGTCGGGCATCGCCTGCCTTGAAGTGCTTCAAGAAGAAGGTCTTTATGACCGCTTTGAAAAATTGGGCCGGATGTTAAAAGAAGGGATTTTGAGCGCGGCAAAAGAATATCAAATTCCTGTTACGGTTAATCAAATTGTCGGCGCCTTAACCGTCTTTTTCACAGATAAAACGGTTCGAAATTATGAAGATGCGCAAAATACGGATGGTGAAGCTTTTGCTCAGTTCTTTAAGGGGATGCGTGAGGAAGGGATTTTGCTTGCGGCGTCGAAGTATGAAGCGTGGTTTGTCACAACGGCTCATACGGAAAGCGATATTGAAGAAACCCTCGAAGCGGTTCGGCGTGTTTTCAAAAAAATGGCGGAAAATAAGTAAAATCATGTTATTAATGAGTAAGTCGGGTTATAATAAGAAAAAAGTGTTTTTGGACACTTTAGAAAGGAATTACTTCGCATGAAATTCGGAGCTCGAATTCTAAAAACCGGAATTGCTATCTCGCTCGCACTTTTTATTGCGCAGCTTTGTAAGTCGCCTTCACCGGCGCTCGCAGGTATTTCCGCTATTTTTGCGATTCAGCCCTCGATTTATCGTTCCTATTTAACCATTTTAGAACGTGCTCAAGGGAATGTAATCGGAGCCGTGATCGCCATTTTGTTCGGACTCTATATCGGGAATGACTTCATTTTAATCGGTGTTGCTTCGATCATTTGTGTGGCGCTGTTGCTGAAATTAAAGCTCGAAAACACAATTGGTCTTGCTGTTGTGACGCTTGTCATTATTATGGATTCTCCCGGAAACGGCTTTCTCGAGACAGCACTCATTCGTTTTGGGACGATTATGTTGGGGCTTGTAGCGGCATTTATTGTGAACTTGATTTTTATTCCACCGAAATACGAAGTTACGCTTTACCAACAGATTTATACGACAAATAGCGAGATTATGAAATGGATCAAATTGAATTTACGTCACGCGGCGGATTTTCCTCTTCTGAAAAAAGATATGAACTGGATGCAAAATCAAATGTCGCAAATTCGTAATCAATATGATTTATTTAAAGAAGAGCGCTCGTTCCGTAAAAAAGAGATGCTCGCAAAGTCACGAAAGATCGCAATTTATCGGCAGATGATTCTGTGTTCACAAAAAGCGATTGATTTATTAAAAATTCAGCATCGCTATGAAAATGATTATTTGCTTCTAGCTCCGCTCAAACAAGAACTCATCAGGCAGCAAATTGACTATTTAACGGACAAACACGAACAACTGCTTCTTACTTATATTGATAAAGTTGCTGTGGATGTTGATTATGTGGAAGACCATTTGGCTCAGGATCCAAAAGAATTGATGGATTTATTTATTAATGAACTGAAATTGGATGATGAGACGCGTGAACTAGATGAGTATCACTTGATGCGGATTATCGCTTCTATTTTCGCTTATCAGGAAACGGTAGATTACTTAGAAAAATTAATTCACAGTTTCAAATTAAGACACCAAGAAGACAACCAAATTGATATTAGCGTCACTGAAGAATAAAAACGCTGCAGGCTAGTCCTGCAGCGTTTTTATTCGGGTTTCTTGCTGAAAAAGCGATCATTTTTAAAACTATAGCCTTTTAAGTTGCCATTCTTTAAATTGACTTCAAGCAAGTAACCGTTAGAAAGAAGCGTCAGTTTATCACCTTGGCGCGCGGTATTCGAAATGCTCGAAGTATGTAAATCTGTCGTCCAGCTGACTGTCTTTGTATTCGGATTAAAGGCACTTAGTTTCAAGTTGGAAGCCATCTCCGTCGTTTCACAATGCCAAATCAGCCAGTCTCCCTTACTTGTCGTAAGCGGCAAATATTTCGAACTGGTTGACAATCCTAGTCCTCCTGTTAGTCTAGCAAAGCGAATATATTCAGCTGAATATGAACTGCTGTTTGTATCAGTTACTTGGCTTTCAAAGTCAGTGAGCTTATGAAATGCGTCATTCGGTGGTCGTTTTTTGTTAGGATCCAGTATGAATTCACCCGCAATAAAAGCTTGTTGTGAAACTTTTTGTTTGGGAGAAACAGCTACTTTATTTTGTTCGACAAGTTTTGTTTGATAAAGGTAGGAACGCTCGTTTTCCATGTCAGTTTCAATATCTCCACCTGACTGAATGGACTGCATTTCTTTATCCGACAAGAAAGCGAGCAATTGATTATTTTCTGGATTTGTCGTAATTTGAGTGGTTTCAAAGTGTTTTCCACCTACTGAGCTTTCGGGAAAATCCGTTGCTTGGATTCCACCTTTCGCTACTTGCCCTGTTAAATTTTTAGGATTGATTTGATAAAATTGACCATCTAATCCTTTGAAATAAACAAACTGGTTTTTTACGATATAATTTTTATACTGTTTAGGTAATTGATTTTGAATTCCTTTAAAATCGGTTGTTTTCGCTAAAGTTTTCCCTGACTTTAAGGCAATCACTTGAAGGCCATTCCCCGTAAAATACCAAAGTTTATCTCCTGTTTTCCCGAGCAATTCTGCTTCCCCGCCTTGTTCAAGCTTCGTTTGCCAGATTTCTTCTCCTGTTTCTGGTGACAGCGCAACCGCGTAATACCGCGTGCTTCCGTACGTACCATATCGTCCTGTTTCATTGGCTAGAAAATTAGCTGTCGAAATCGCAACGGCATCATTTCCATCCGAAGTTTTAAATGCAACCATATTTTGTCCTGGTGTAACAGAATTTGCTCCGCCAAGCGCAATGGATAAAATTAAAAACAAAGCCACAGGAAAGGCAAGCGGTACAATTAAAATAGATAAAAAAGCGGCAATCGAAAAACGCTCTTTTTTTTGAATCAATCCTCGAATATATCGGATTGCAAAAAATACGCAAGCCGCTGCAATCACATAAATAATCGTTAAAAAGATGTTATGCCAAATCGCGTGATCATATTGAAAAGCGCGTACAATTCGGTCCCAAAATGTTAACTCCAATTTCTCTCCCCCTTTTGCTAGTTCACTTTCTTTTTGTCGTTTTGTGTAAAAATTCAGTTAGTTAACAACAGCAAAACCCTAAGCCCAATCAAAACTTTATGGGCCTAGGGTCCGTCAGTAATGACTTCAACGGTATTCCTTGTACTTTTCGTACCAAATGTCAATGTAGTCTTTCGAAAAAGGTCCCTTTTTATCAAGAATCCAGTGACTCAAAATATCCACATTTTTTCGTAAAATACGATCGATCGAATCCGGATATTTCATTTGGCGACGATGCTGTTCATATTCGCCCTCATCAAGCAAATGAAATCGCCCATCCGGGAAAACTTTGATATCCAAATCGTAATCAATGTATTTGAGCGCCTCACGGTCCACTGCAAATGGTGTTCCAAGATTACAATAATGATATAAGCCGTCTTCTCGAATCATTGAAATGACATTAAACCAATAATCGCTGTGAAAATAACAAATGGAAGGTTCGCGGGTAACCCACTTTCTTCCGTCTGATTCTACAACTAGCGTGTGATCATTTCCGCCGATGATCACATTTTCCGTTGATTTAAGGACAACTGTTTTTTTCCAAGTACGATGAAGTTTACCGTTATGCTTGTAGCTTTTGATTTGAATAATTTCTTTTTCTTTAGGCAAGTAC
This sequence comes from Listeria valentina, assembly GCF_011800755.1. GTDB lineage: Bacteria > Bacillota > Bacilli > Lactobacillales > Listeriaceae > Listeria > Listeria valentina. Next base: position 1,007 of record NZ_JAATJW010000084.1, on the reverse strand, counting down.
ATATGCGCTTTCCTACTTTCTTCATGTACTAGAAACGGTTCACTTTGTATTATAGCATAAAAAAATGACACAAAAAAACTATAAACTCCTTCAAAAATACGAATAACCCTAGAAAACCACTTTTTCAAGAACACAAAGAAAGCCTTGGACGATTTAAAACCATCCAAGGCTTGTTACATTATACAAGTAAAGTTCGTCCACCATCCACAATAATCGTTTGCCCGCGAATCATATCCGCTTGCTCACTTGCAAGAAATAGAACCGTGTTTACTAAATCATTTAGCTGAACCATTCTTCCTGCTGGTGTTTTATCAATCGCATCTTGAATCAATTCTTCTTTATTCGGGAAGTGATCAAGCGCCTCCGTTTCGATCAAACCTCCGGAAACCGTATTGACCGCAATTCCAAGGGGAGCAAGTTCAACCGCCAAATATCTCGTCAAGGATTCAACTGCTGCTTTTGAAACGCCAACTGTGGTGTAGTTTTCCAAGTAGCGAATGGCTCCAATCGAACTCAAACCGATAATCTTCCCGCCTCCCGTTTCTTGCATCAATTTCGCGGCTTCTTGACTAGCAAACAGCAAAGCTTTGGCGTTAATATTCATCGTCCAGTCCCAGTGGGTTTCTTGAAGCTCCATGAGCGGTTTTAAAACACCACTTGCGGCATTGCTAACAAATAAATCGAGGCGTCCAAATTTTTCTTTGATTTCAGCAAACATCGCGCGCATTTTTTCTACATCGCCAATATTGGCCCGAAAAAGCTCACAACGACGCCCCATTTGCTCGATTTCAAGTTTGACTTCCTCTCCCTTTTTCCGACTTCTCGCAAAGTTCACTGCGATGTCATATCCTTCTGCTGCTAGTTTTAATGCGATTTCGCGTCCTAACCCGCGACTACTTCCCGTTACGAGTGCTACTTTATTCATTGTTATTTCCTCCTCGTAAAATATATTTTAGAAAGATAAATGATCTTCCCTAAATGTTTCATTTCTTTTCCTTACGGAATAA
>NZ_JAATJW010000083.1 GCF_011800755.1 Listeria valentina | reverse complement strand
TTTTTCCATTTTTATAGAAAAAAACGCCCATCCCTCTTCTTTCTCATGGAGGGATCGGCGTTTTTCGACAGTCTGAAGCGGAACTTTCAAAAGTTCCGCTTTTTTGGATACTATAAAATTTGCGAGTAGCTTCATCTTTTGTTTCTCGAAAAACTACTTTGTTTGTTCGGCTTCTGCTGATTTTTGCAGCTGTTTAAGCTTGGCGCTGATATAAATGTGTGAGACTGTGAAAATGATGATCCCTATCCAGATGCAGGCGAATGCTGTAAACTGCATGGAATCGAAACTTTCTTTGAAAAGTAAAACGCCTAAAATAAGCATCAACGTTGGACCAATATATTGCAAGAAGCCTACCATTGTGTAACTGATTCGCTTGGCTGCTGTCGCAAAGAGAAGTAGTGGAATCGCGGTTACGATCCCTGCACCAACCATCACGAGATCGGTTTGAGCTGGAAAACTCATGAAGAAGTGCTTGGCAAAAAACAATAAATAAATGAGAGCAAATGGCGCAATAATCAGCGTTTCAAGTGTAAGTCCAGTCCAAGTGGAAACGGGAACAAATTTTTTGATTAAGCCATATAAGCTGAATGTAACGGCCATCGCGATAGCTGCCCAAGGAACGCCGCCTTCGTGATAAGTCAAAATTAAAACGCCTATAAAGGCGAAGACAACGGCGATGATTTCAGCTACGTTCAAGCGCTCTTTTAAAAAGACAGTGGCGATCAAGACGTTCACAAGTGGATTAATGTAGTAGCCAAGGCTTGCTTCTGTCACATGACCACTATTCACTGTAAAGATGAAAATGAACCAGTTAGCCGTAACTAAAATGGCCGCTAATGTGATTAGTAGAGCTGTTTTCGGTTTCTTTAAGACAGCCTTCATTTCGGTCAAGACTTCTTTTGATTTTCGAATGGCTACAATCAGAAAAATCATGAAGACAAAAGACCAGATGATTCGATAAGCTAAAATTTCAATGGCAGGGACTTCTTTCCCAAGTTTCCAATAAATAGGTAAAATCCCCCACAAGACGTAGGCAAAAGCTCCGGCTAAAATCCCCATTGTTTGTTCGTTTTTTCTCATGATTTCCCCCTTTTCCGTTGGTGAATAGTAACTAAACTATTCTAACGTATTTCCTGATGGAAAGCTAGCTGCTTGTTTAAAAAATAAGTTTGAGGATACGCTAAGTGTGGAAAGTAAAAAATGATACTAAAATAGAGGAGGATGAAGTAAAATGGCTGAAGACAAAGGTAAACTAGACCAAGCAAAAGGCGAAGTGAAGGAAAAAGCCGGAAAAGTGACGGGAGATGATAAGAAAAAAGCAGAGGGATTCTTGGATAAGGCGAAAGGCAAAGCAAAAGAAGCAAGCGCTGATTTGAAAGAAAAAGCTGGGGACTTAAAAGAAAAAGCCGAAGATAAGTTCAAGAAAGACCAATAAACCGTTTTTTAAGCAAGAAAAAAGCGAATGGCTCCGCAAAATTTGGAAGTCATTCGCTTTTATTTTTTGTTAGACGTTTCCTTATTTGGAAGCTTCGATTTGGACGTTAATTTTAACTTCATCCCCGATGAGCACGCCACCAGTTTCTAGTGCTGCGTTGTAGTTCAAACCAAAATCTTTCCGGTTAAATTTACCGCGGCCTTCAAAACCTGCAACCATGTTTCCAGTGTTTGGATCTTTTCCTGTTCCTTCATAAGTCACGTGTAAAGTGATCGGTTTTGTCACTTCACGAATTGTAAGATCGCCTGTGATTTCGTATTCATCATCGCCATCTGGTGTAATATCTGTCGAGACAAAAGTAATGTTAGGGTACTTTTCAATGTTGAAAAAGTCTTCGCTTTTAAGGTGCCCATCACGTTGTGCTTGGCGCGTATCCACGCTTCCTGCATCAACTGTGAATTTGATTTTTGCGTCTTGCAAGTTTTCAGGATCCATTTCAACATCTGCTTCGAAAGTGTTAAATGTACCTTTCACTTTAGAAACCATCATGTGTTTTACTTGAAATTCAATTGAGCTATGTGCGGGATCAATGTTCCATTTTTCTACTGCCATTTTTCATTCCTCCAATTTTTTTCTACTTTTCATATAGTTGTTCGGCTGATGATCTCCATTAGTTAAAGTGGGTTCATCATTGTTTACAAATAAACTATAACACACTTACAAAATATAAGCAACTAATAAAATACGATTTATTGGTTTTTTTGAAAAACGAACGTCTTAAAAAACAATTTTAGAAAATTTAGTTTTTATTATTAAATTTCTAGCCAACTCCCCTAAAAGTATGATATGATTTACAAACAATGAAAGAAAGGAGCAACATAGAGAGGGACGGGCTGTCTTTTTGCAGAGATGCATTTCAAAAGGAGATTGGCTGTTATCACTTGGCTATTTTAAAAAAGAATATTCTGACAACAGCGAATTGAAATTTGACTTTTCGGGTCAAACAGCATGGAAGAGCTGTTAATTCTATAGATATTTTGTCAGAAAGTTTCAAATGTTAAAGAAAGGGGAGAATTTAAAATGGAAAAGAAAGTTTCTTTTTCAGCGTATTTTTTTATTGGACTTATGTTATTTGCACTTTTTTTTGGAGCAGGAAATTTAATTTTTCCGGCTTATCTTGGTCAACTTTCCGGGACTAACGTTTGGATTGCGGTACTTGGCTTTTTGGTAACTGGAGCAGGCCTTCCGTTACTCGGGGTTCTCGCGATTGGGATTTCTGGAAGCAGTGACTTACAAACGCTTGCAAGTCGGGTGCATCCTGTTTATGGAATTATTTTTACAGTTGCATTATACTTAACGATTGGCCCTTTCTTCGCACTTCCACGTACGGGAACGGTATCATTTGAAATCGGCATTGCGCCATTTCTTGGGGAGGGGAATCATCAATTTGCTCTCGTCATCTTTTCAGTGATTTTCTTTGGGATAACGCTATGGCTCTCACTTTCACCTTCGAAAATTGTAGACCGAGTGGGGAAATATTTGACACCGGCACTTCTACTTTTCCTGCTCATTTTAATTGTCACAGCTCTTGTGAAACCGCTTGGAGAACAAACAGCACCTGCAGGTAAGTATGTGACGAGTCCGTTTACAACAGGGTTCCTCGAAGGTTACAATACAATGGATGCGCTGGCTTCACTGGTATTTGGAATTATCGTCATCAATGCGGTTAAAGCAAGTGGTGCTAAAACGAAGCGTGCCATTGCTATGACATGTTTGAAAGCAGGACTAATTGCAGTAGGTTGCTTGGCCGTTGTTTACATATTCATTGCTTATATTGGCTCCATGAGCGTAACGAAGCTTGGTTTATTTGATAACGGCGGACCGGTTCTTTCAGGAGCAGCAGCTTATTACTTCGGTAGTTTTGGGCGGGTTTTACTCGCGCTAATTATCGGACTTGCCTGCCTGACAACGAGTATCGGTCTTACAACTGCTTGCGCCAGTTATTTCCAAAAACTGTTTCCAAAAATTCGTTACGGCACTTATGTCGTCATCTTTTCGGCCTTTGCTTGCCTCGTTGCAAACGTTGGACTTGCAAACTTGATTTCATTCTCTGTGCCTGTTTTGATGATGATCTATCCGCTTACGATCGTGCTCATCTTACTTACTTTCTTAAACCCACTATTCAAAGGAAGACGAGTTGTTTATGTCACGACAATTCTCTTTACAGCTGTCATTTCAATCATGGAAGGTGCAAAAGCCTTCAAGATTCCACTTGGTGGCTTAGAAAACTTCTTTTCAAATTATGTGCCATTTTATAATCAGTCGCTTGGCTGGATTACATTTGGTCTTTGTGGTTTAGTAGTAGGAATCATTATTGCGCTTTGCACGAAGCCGACTTCTGAAAGCGTCAAAAATGAAGTAAACATTTAAAGGGTGAATTAAACATGACGCTAATGGATATCGTTCAGTTGATCATTTTCATTGGTATCCCAGTTTTTCTCATTTGGCTGGGCTTAAAAGCTTATTCCAAAAAGCAATCCAAGTAAAAGGAAGTGCCCGCGGGCACTTCCTTTTTTTAAATGGTGCGTTTAAGTTCATAAAAGTGAATCGCGTTCAGTTCAAGATACGCATAAAAGGACCAATCATTAGAAATAAATTCATCCGTCACCGTTAGAGTTGGCTTTGAGGCTGTCACGATGTAATCAAGAATTTCTTCATCTAAACCGTGCCGGCTATTGAGCTGCCAGTATTTAGAGTAAAGCGCGCCATTATCGCGATCAAAAATCCATTTGCGCAATTGGTATTCGCCTTCCTTCAAACCAAGAATCCGTAAATGGACTTCCTTGCGCTGTTCATTTCGAACCAGTTCGCTCACGGATAACTTTGGATTCAAATTGACAGCATTAATCAAAATGAGTTGATACCCATCCACATTTTCCATCAAAATGTAATCCTTATCGCGAGCGATCACCGTGCCGTAAAGTCTTTCTTTAAAATTAAGCGCGTAATATGCAGGTCGCTTCCCATTGAAGAAGTGGAAAAGTTCCAAGCCATCCATCCGAATATTGCGCTTGTTGTTTTCCTCCTCGTGCATTTCCGTATTGATCCAAAACCCAATTCCTGCAACTTCTGGACTCACATCAAACAAGGCTTCCAAAATCAAAGCTCCACGGAAAAAAGTTCCATTTGTATAACGCGTATTCCCAGTTAACGTATTCCAATTAATGAGCATCAATTTCTTTTGAATCCCATGCCTTTTCAAGTATTGCTTCAGTTTCTTCGTCTTCGTAAGCGTATAACGTTCCGCATCATGAAAAGTCATGGAGGTTTCCTTAGAAAAATCAATGATTTCATTTGGATTGGCATTATAAGTGAGGAAATCCACTTGATCGCTCGTTTCTAGAAACCATTGATGAGATTTTGGCACCGTCGCTCGTTCCGAAAAAGGAATAAATGTACCAAGTTGAATTTTGGGATTAATGTCTCTTAAAAGCTGTTTGAGTCGCAAGAAAACCCGCTTTAACTCACCTGCTCTAACAAGCGTTTGCTCCGGCTCATAATACATAAAAGCCCAAGAAGAAACAAACGAATGCCCGAAAACTTGGATTGAGTGACGCAAGAAGTGAGCAAGCTGTTCAAAATAAAAATTTTCATCGCGCGAAAGCTCTTGATATTCAATGCGAATAAATGGACGCAAATCGTGGTTTTTCAAATAGCTAAGAGCCAAGTCGGCGTTTGCAAACGTAGAAGAAGTGGGGACTGTTTCATCCGTTTCGACTTCTGGCAAGAAAGTCCGGCCGCGCAGTAAATGCCGAATGCCGATAAAATCAAGCCCGATTTCGCGTTGCACCATTTCAATTTGCTTTTTGACATTATCCTTCAGAAGCTCCTTAAGCTCTCCGATGGTAAGCAAATATGCCGTTTCTGCCAAAGATTCGTTTCCGACCGGATTCACCGTGATCGTCTTCTGCTCAATCGGGATGGGACTCAGGCTGGTTTCCTGAGCTGTTTCCAAATGGTACTTCGCGAGCAAATTGAGAATCTCAGGAGTCAGCTCCCAAATTTGCGTGGTCGCGGCTTTTTTCTCCTTAGAAGAAAAAAGCCGCTGATTATGTTCCTTTTCGCGATACCTTGTTGGTGTTTCTTTATAGTAAGCCTTAAAAGCATCCGTAAAATGCTTCGGACTTGAAAAACCATTGCGAATCGAAATCGTTGTAATCGATTCATCCGTAAGCATCAAATCATCCGTACTATGTTTCAACCGAATGTGAGTTAAATACTGCAAAAAGCCCATCCCCGTTTTTTGTTTAAAATAACGCGAGAGATAGGAAGTCGACAAATATTCCAGTTCAGCCACTTTGCTAAGACTAATTGGTTCATCATAGTGATTTTCTAGATAGGCAATAATTCGTGACAAACGCTCATCTTCTAGTTTCTGCGTCAGCGGCTTCGTTCGTTCTTTTTTAAAAAACTTGGTGAGAAGCAACATGATCTGGAAAATGGTGTTATGCGAAATTAGTTGGCTATTTTCAGTCGAATTAAAAGCATTCATGACGAGTAATGTTAAGTTGTGGCGAAGGGAGGAAACGATTTTTTCTCGTCCGCTATCAAGCTCTCTTGAAAAACATTCGAACGAATAGTGGTAATATCCCGGGAAAAAGTGAGCAAAAAAAGCACTTTTGATTTGTAATCGGATCAAGGTGTTATGCGAGAGATCCGTGAGCATGTAAGGCTCATTTTGGTTGAGAATGTAAAGATCATCCGCCTGCAAAGTGACGGTTTTTTGACCAGTCGAAAGTTCAACTTCACCGTCGATCACAAATAATAATGTGGTTGCAACATCGCGACGTGTGAGTGGCTGTTCAATTTTTTCTAATTGAATTTGAAATTCTTCTTGATCTAGCATGGCTGCCACCTCCTCCTACTTTATTATACCTGAAATGGCGTGAGATAAGCTAAATTTTTCGAAAAAATTTATAATTCCAGCTCTATAGGTAAACGCTTACATTTTTAAATGAGCCATGTTATACTGAACCTGCAAGTCGTTTTGCAATTATTTCTAAGGGGGAAATAAGCTTGGCGAAAAATGTAGCAATTACAGGATTTGGACGAATTGGCAGAATGTGCTTTAGGAAACTTATGATGGATGGTTTGGTGAACGTAGTCGCAATCAATGTCAGCTATCCAGCAGAAACGATTCGGCACCTCATTAAGTATGATAGTGTGCACGGGAAATTTCAGGGTGAAATCAAGATTCTTGCGGAAGACAAGCTGGAAGTTTGCGGGAAAGAAGTCTTGCTTGTGAACGAACGCGACCCGAGAAATTTGCCTTGGCGTGAACTGGGAGTCGATATTGTTATTGAGGCGACGGGCAAATTCCGTTCAAAAGAAAAAGCAGGGTATCACATTGAAGCGGGAGCGAAAAAAGTTGTTATCACGGCACCGGGGGAAAATGAAGATGTCACGATTGTAATGGGTGTAAATGAGGCGGATTATGACCACGAACAGCACCACGTGATTTCGAATGCGTCGTGTACAACGAATTGTTTAGCACCTGTTGCAAGAATCTTGGATGAAAACTTCGGCATTGAAAATGGGCTTGTGACGACTGTTCATGCTTATACAAATGATCAGCACAGTCTTGATAATCCGCATAAAGACTTACGGCGTTCGAGAAGCTGCACCACATCGATTATTCCGACAACAACGGGAGCCGCTAAAGCGATTTCGCTTGTTTTGCCGCACCTAAAAGGCAAATTGAATGGGACTTCACTTCGAGTGCCGACGCCGGATGTCTCACTTGTGGATTTAGTGGTTACCTTAAAAAATGAAGTAACGGAAGCTGAAATTAATGAAGCATTTAAATTAGCTGCTCAAACTGAATACCAAGGGATTTTGGATTACACGGACGAACCGCTTGTATCCGTAGATTTTACAACGGATTCTCATTCCGCTATTGTGGACGGGCTTAGCACAATGGTGATCGAGAAGCGGCAAGTTAAAGTGCTTGCTTGGTATGACAACGAATGGGGCTACGCTTGCCGCGTGGTTGACCTTGTTAATTTGGTTGCAGCAAAAATGGAAGAGGCAGTTCTACAATAGGAAAACTGTTTTGTATCCTGAAAAAGCGGAGGATTGTGCATCCTCCGCTTTTTGGTGTTCAGTTTTCTAGTTCGTCATCGGCGTATTCAAGGATATCACCGGGTTGGCACTCTAAAACCTTGCAAATTTGGTTGAGTGTTGAAAAACGGATGGCGCTAATTTTGCCTGTTTTGATTTTGGATAGATTGACATTAGCAACCCCGACTTTTTCAGAGAGTTCTTTTAATGACATTTTACGATCGGCCATGACGCGATCCAGTCTTAAAATGATAGCCATTTTTCACCTCATAACGTTTCATCGGATTCAGTTTGTAACTTCACGCCGTAGCGAAAGACTTCGGTTAGCAAATAGAAAACGGCAGCAAATAATATCGCTATATTTATTCCGAAATTAAATAGATAACCGGGTAGAAATAATGTGCTAAGGAGCGAATAAAGTAGTTGCGGCGCAAGTGCATATAAAAAGAACAAAATGGAAATTTGGCGCAACTTGCGCACGTACTTTTCTTGAAATGGTGAAAATTGAACAGCTAGTTCTTGGAAGATTTGGCTCGCCAGCCAGAGAATAGCAATAATTAGTACTGCTGAAAAAAGTAAAACAAGCGTAAAAATCCACATTTGAGCAGTTGTGTGGTTAACCCCGTTATCTAGTTGACTTTGGAAAGTGATTTGAAAAGAAGTATCATTAAATTGTTTTTCTTGTGCCGTTGTCGTAATATTTGTTGGTTGAAAAATAATAATGAAGAAAGTTAGCGTACCGCAAACGATGGCACTAATTTTGAGTAAAACACTTAATAGGTTTGCGAGCTTTTGACTTTTTTGTTGTTGACGCATATCTCTTTCCCTCCCTCGTAAAATATATTTTAGAAAGATAAATGATCTTCCCTAAATGTTTCATTTCTTTTCCTTACGGAATA
>NZ_JAATJW010000082.1 GCF_011800755.1 Listeria valentina | reverse complement strand
TCAGTGCGCTCAAAAATTAGTTTTTCCTTGAAAATAATTTAAAAGTTCAGCTTGACTTATTACCACTAGACTTTTTACTTGAAAACAAGCTTCCGTAAGCCATTTTTCTGGATCACTTTCCATTGCCTTCGAAACGTGATAGATATTTAACATCGGACCTGCAATTTCGTAAGGATTACTTTCAATCCACTTGGCAAACGTTTCTGTAACAACGCTCATTTTTTCATAGGAACCGCTAAATGTAATCGACGCCACTAATTGTTCAGGAACCTTTTTGCAAAAATAAGCTGCTGCTAAATTTGTTACTACTGACTGCACTTCAATATCTGGAAAGCTTTCAAGGTAACTCTCATCATGGAAAATCGCGCAATCGAGCCTCTCTTTTGCAAAAGAAATCTTGTCTCTTGCCGCAATTTGATAAAGCTTATTCCAAAGAATTCCTTCAGAAGAATAATCGGGAATTTTCTCACGCAAGCTGATGACTGTTCGCTCTGGTAAAGTTTTTACTTTTACCAAATAGGACTGATTATGCTGAAAATACGGTTTTGCTTCTTTTAATCGCTCCATTTGTTCTTCTATGTTTTTCGCTTCTCGTTTTAATGCTTGATAGCGACTTTCATATAGCGAAAAAAGTGCTTGTTTTTCATCAGTTTGCTCAAAAATCCACTTGATTTCTTTTAAAGTAAAACCCATGCTTTGTAACTCCCGGATACGTTCGATTTCTTCTAACTGACGTGCTTCATAATAGCGATATCCTGTTTCTGGGTCAATTTTAACTGGTTTAATAAGCGCTAATTTGTCATAATGTCGCAGCATTCTAATGCTTACTTGCGCAAGCTTGGAAAAGTCGCCAATTCGAAACATACTTGTTCTCCTTTTACTTATAAATTTAAAGCCTGACATTGTGAGAGAGTCAATAAAAATAAAGCTTCTCCAAAATACATGCATCCTATTCGATTTCTAACTTATTATAGCGTAAAACTTTTCGCTTGTAGAACGAAAACTGGACAAAATAAAACTGCCCTCACCTGAGAGCAGTTTTAACTTGATTGATAAGTGGTTTAAAAAGTAGTAGAAATAAAATGTTTCCAATGATGATTCCGCAAGCAAGTGCTACGGCAGAAGCGATTACATTGAAAAACGTGCTTAGCGCCACTTCCGCGTGACTCGTGAACAGTTCTTTAAAGACTTCGTAAAAAGTAATCCCTGGAACAACAGGAACGAGTCCGGGGATAAAGTAAACAGTCGATGGATATTTACGAATGTAACTGTAAGCATAACTGAGCGTACTTAAAATGAGTGAACAACAAAAACTTGTGATAAACACACCGAAGCCATTTTCACTCATGATATAGTAACCGAGCCAGCCCGCTCCACCAACAATTCCGCCTGCAATGATCGTTTTGTTCGGAATGCGACACAAAAAACCAAAGGCGCACGAAGCGATGAAACTGAAAATAAAATGGTAAATCAGTTCGAAAAACATGAAAACTTCCCCTTTTTCAAGAATTAAATAATAAAATCACGAGCGCTACGCCGCATCCGAGAGCCGCGGCTACAAATAGACTTTCAAATAGTCGAATGATGCCCGAAATGTAGTGGCGTGCAAGCAAGTCACGGATCGCATTCGTAATCCCAATCCCTGGAACAAGTGGAACGACTGTCCCGATCATCGTCAAGTTGATATCCGACCCCATTAGTTGGTGCACGAGGTAACCGGCTAACCCACCAATAAAAGTGGACAGAAATTCAAAGATAAAGGGATAATCAGCCATACTGGTTAGTTTTTGAAACGCAAAGTAAGCCAAAACGCCGCCGATTACAGCACTGGGAAGATCTTTCCAACTGCCGCCAAAAATCAAAACAATTGCGCCACTTAAAAGTGCCGTAAAAAAAAGTTGCTTCCACATAGCGTCTCGACTGGTATCTGCATCAATTTTTTCAAGTTGTTTCTTCATTTCTGGAAGCGTCGTTTTTCCTTCTGTGAAGTCCCGTGAAATTTGATTGACTTGGACGACTTTTTCTAAGTTATATCCACGACTATCAATTCGTAAAAAACTATTTTCTGCCAGATCCGTTCGAACAAAAACGCCGGAAAGCGTCACATATGTATAATAACTTTTAGATGCAGTATTCCCAAGACATTTTCGGATGATTCGCTCCATCGTATCTTCCACTCGAGCTGTCTCTGCCCCGTTCTCAAGTAGCAGCTTGCCCGTTAAAAGTGCTGTTTGAATAATAAATTGATCCTCTTCCCTTTTCAAGCTGTCCGCTCCCTTCTTTCTTCTTTATTATAGGTGGGAAGAATGACCGGTGTCAAAGTAATTTTATAGGATCAATTTTGGTTACTATTAGTTAAGTTTTCAAAGCCAGCATGCTATAATAGTAAAAAATTATACAAGAACGGAAATGGAGCGATAACAATGACAAAAACGAAAGTCAATCCAAAAGTAGAAGATTACGTGCGTGAAATACCAATTTGGCGGGAAGTAACAGAAAAACTCCGAACCATTTTGCTAGATATAGATGTGGAAATAACCGAGGAATTTAAGTGGCATAAGCCTTGTTACAGTGTAAATCACAAAAATATCGTTTTGATTCAAGGCTTTAAGGCTTACTGCGCGCTTTTGTTTTTCAAAGGTTCTTTATTAACAGATCCAGAACGCGTTCTTGTAGATATCGGGGAAAACTCACGTGTCGGTAAACAACTACGTTTTACTTCTGTAAAAGATGTAGAACGCCTTCAAAAAGTCATCAAAGCTTACGTTTTAGAAGCCATCCAAGTCGAAAAAGCAGGCTTAAAAGTGGAAAAGAAAGAAAAGGCTAATGAAATCGAGATGCCTGAAGAATTTGCCATGCGACTTGAAGAAAACGCGAGTTTGAAGGCTGCTTTTGAAGCTCTTACACCCGGCCGTAGAAAAGCTTATTTATATTATTTTGCTGGTGCTAAGCAAAGCAAAACGCGTGAAGCGCGAATCGAGAAATTCATTCCACAGATTTTAAATGGAAAAGGATTACGCGACTAAGAAACCCAAAAAGCTCGTTGCCATTTCTAGCAACGAGCTTTTTTTACACTAAATCACCAACAGCCTTGATTCGAAGACGTGTCGCATTATCTGGGTGGTAAGCAAGTGGAATTTCTTCTACTTCTACAACTTGAATTGTCTTGGGAACTGCTCCCGCAAGTTTCGCTTTTTCGTAAGCTTTTTTCTCTGCATCTTGCAGAGCTTCTTCACGTGGTTTTTGCGAATAAATGTAGATTTGCTCGTATTCACCGCTGATCTGCGAAATAGAAGCGCCAATCGCATTAGCTACCGCTCCGTTTTCATCACGAATGATCTCCCGCACGCCTTTCAGCTGATCCGGAATAATCAAGCTCCCTCCACCAACTAAGACGACTTCCACATCTCCTGAGCTCGTTTTCATCTTATCAATTGCCACTTCTGTCATTTCTGCAATTTTTTGATAAGCTTTTTCAGCGAAATCAAGTGGAATTTGTTCAGCTTTCTTCGGATCTCCTACACTTGCTCGCCCTAAACGAACGGCAATATCTGTAGCCGTGATCGTTTCACCACCAAAAACAAGCGCTTCTTCCGTAATCCGGTATCCAACGCTATCCGGTCCAACAGTCACTTCTTCCCCGTCACGCCTGACAATACTGCCACCACCAAGTCCGATGGAGATGATATCTGGCATGCGGAAATTCGTTCGAACCCCACCAACATCAACTGCAAGAGATGATTCACGCGGGAACCCGCCAGCGAGCACTCCAATATCTGATGTGGTTCCGCCAACGTCCAGAACTAAAATGTCTTTTAATCCGGCTAAATAAGCTGCGCCTCGGATGCTATTCGTTGGTCCGCAAGCGATCGTAAGAATCGGAAATTTCCTGGCATATTCAATTGACATTAGCGTCCCATCGTTTTGACAAAGAAAAACTTCTGCTTGATGAATACCTTCACTTTGTAGTGCTTTTTCAAAACCGCTACTTGTTCTTTCCATCACTTTGAACAGACCCGCATTTAAAATGCTCGCATTTTCGCGTTCAATCAAACCAATCGAACCTATCGTTGAAGAAAGCGAAATTGGAACTTTTTCGCCAAGTTCTTCAGCTGCGATTTCTGCCACCCGAAATTCTTCTTCATTTTTCAACGATGAAAATACACCTACAACCGCAACAGCTTCTACTTTTCCCTTCCAGCTTCTGAGAATCTCTCGAATCTCTGTTTCTGAAAAAGCGGAAAGTTCTCCACCATCAAATTCAAATCCGCCAGAAGCAAGTTTATACTTCCCGGAAAGTTTTTCAACTAAGTCGTCTGGCCAAGCCGTATAAGGCAAAACAGATGCCGTTGCTGGATAGCCCAGTCGAATCACGCCAACTTGTGCTAATTTTTTTCGTTCTACGATGGCATTCGTACATTGCGTCGTTCCAAGCATCGCATGAGAGACTTTGTCTCGTTCAATCTCCGCTTTTTCAAGAACTTGCTTCAGTGCAGCGCGAATGCCAGTTTCAATATCGCCACTCGTTGGAACTTTAACGCTTGCAACTAGTTCAAATTTTTCGTTCAATACGACGGCATCGGTATTTGTCCCGCCGACATCAATTCCTAATTTATACACGAACAGCTCCTCCTTTCGCCTGCGTTTTTTCAATAGGAACAAAATCTAAATCATAGCCGAAATAACGCGGTCCAACGGTTTCCAGTCCTTTTTCTGTTCGCCACTGCGGATTTGAAGGAAGTCCAAGCACATGCACACGCTTCCCGTATTTTAATGATTCTGTCGTGACTGGATGAAGGGTTTCAAGGTCAGTTAAGCAAATTAAATCCGGAGTCATTGCGACCACTTCTCCGTTTTTTCGAGCGATCAAGTTTTCATTTTGGAAATACACTTTCATTTCATCTTGGGATTGTTCCGTCAATCCTTTAATCGTGACGCAGCCACGATTAAAGCCACCTGCCATATCCCGCTCAACATCAACAATTTTGCCGCTAAAGAGATGATATCCTTCTGTTGCTTCAAGCAATTGTTTTAGTTTTTCAGCTTGGTTTTGTTTTTTAGATTGGATAATTTGTCCAATTTTTTCCGACAAACTGACAATCCCATGAACTCCTGACTTTTTAATATCCTTTCCTGTACAAGGATATAGCCCAACAGAACTACTTGCTCCCATCTCAACTGTGGCAGCACGTGCCAAGCGTTCTGTCCAATGATTATTTGGCGTTTCAATGATTTCAATATTTCCTTTTTCGTCTGCCACCGCCATCGGAGTTGCTGAAACGCCATTTAAATGAAACGTCACCATTTGGAGTTCAGGAAAAGCGCGTCCCATTCCATCACAATCGACTAACGGAATCCCGAGTTGCGCGGCTACAACAATTGGAATCATCGAATTTACACCCCCTGCTTCCATCGGAAAAGTTCCTGTTAATTCTTTCCCAATATAGCGACCTAGCTTATCGAAAATCCGCAAGTATTCATCTCCTTTTGGAAATTTTTCAATCATGACAGACGGCGCGCCCATACTTGCCGCTGGAATAAAAAAGTCATCATCTGAGATTTCATCCGCAGAAAGTAATTTTACTGGTCCAAATTCTTTTAAAGCAGAAAGAGCCATCATTTTTCCAATATACGGGTCTCCTCCTCCGCCCGTTCCTAAAAAGGCTGCTCCTAAAGCTATATCTTCAATTGCTTGTTCATCTAAATAACGCATCAAAATTCCTCCTGTTCACTCAAAAATCTTCTTCTAAAACTTGTTTTTTACGGCTATCCGCGATCTTTTTTCCAACTAGATAAACAACGAAGGAAATGATGCAACCGATTAAAGGCTGATTAGGAAGTTCGGGGAGTTTTGGAAAGAAACTAAAGATAACAGGGATACAGGCAATAACGGCTCCTGCCGCCCAAGCTGTAACTCCCATCCAGTTAATTCCTTGCACTTCTTTCCACTTGGTTTTATCCCCTTTTTGAACAACCCAATAAGAAGCAATCATGACACCCGCAACGGGAGGTACCATCGCAGATAAAATATTCATAATCGGTACAAAATAATTTAAAATGCCAAATGCAGCTAAGATCGTTCCAAGAATTCCTGCGGAGGCAACTGCAATTTTTTCCTTGCTTTTTGAGAAGTTAAAGATATTGCAAATGGCAATCCCCCCTGAAAAAGCGTTAACTGCATTTGTTGTCCATGTAGCAAGAACGAGAGCTATTACGCCAATAACAGGCAGTCCAAGCTTCGTAAAAACGGCTGTAACATCTGCTGTTCCTGCTGTGATAGCTAAGATAGCACCAACAGCAATCATAAAAATACCAGAAGGCAAAATACCTAAAATAGAAGCTTTGACAATATCGCCGCGTTTTTTAGTGTACTGGGAATAGTCACCAGCAATAACGGCTCCAAGTGCAAAAGAACCCACTGTGATTGAAAGCCCACTTAGAAACGGCAGATTAGTTGTTGGCTGATGTTGAAAAACTTGTGAAACATCTCCTTTTAGTGAAACAACTAGCGCGTAGAGACAGACCACAAACAAAACAGGTACGGCAATATAATTTAACAAATTGAGAATTTTAATTCCATAAAGTGCGGAAACAAGCATGATGATGCCCCAAACGATTGAGGAAAGCCAAACGGGAAAATCAATTTGATAGAGACTTAAAAACTGCGAGAAAGCCATTCCACAAACATTCGCTTGGATGCCAAACCAGCCGAGACAGCTAATTGCGAGGATTATCGAAATTAGCTTTTTGGAGCCTTGCTTTCCAAATACTTGGCCAGCAGCTTTTACAGCTGGCATTTTTAAATCACTTCCTTGAATGCCTTGGAAGATCATTAAAACCACGATGATGCCATTCCCGATTAAAGCGGTTAGGATGGCTTCCCAAAATGACATGCCCGCAATAAGCGTTCCGCCAATCATTAAACTGGGAATGCAAATCATTGCCCCCGTCCAAACAAACGCTAGACCGGTCCAAGATTGTGCTTGTTCTTGATTGTTTGTATTTTTTATTGCCATAATTTTCTGCCTCCTTTTTTAGTAATGCCTCCATTATACAAAAACTCAAAATTGATGTAATTAGCAAAAAAGCAAAATAAAACGGATAATTCTTGTCAAAAGTGACAAAACTATCCGTTTATCCTTATCGTTTATGACTTTCCCCTAAAATCCGCCAAATGGCAACGGCTCGGTAAACCTTGTAGCTTTCGGGGATTTTAGTAACTGGAAATGCGAGCAATTCACTCACTTTGTTGATTCGATATTTAATCGTATTCCGGTGCAAAAATAGTTTTTCGGCTGCTGTTCTGTAACTCAGTTCAGCATCTAATAAGAAAGTAGCAAGCGTTACTAATAATTCGTCCTCATTATTTCCATGCTGCATCAGTGGCTTTATTTGCTTAAATATTTCTGCAACGGCAGATTCCCCACTGTAAATAGTTTCCAGACAATCCGCGACAAATTCGATTTCTTGATAGAAAAAAACATTTTTTGAGGTATAGACTTTTCGAGCTGCTGGCAAATAGTTTTTTACAGTCATGTAAGCTTCCTGCACTTCCACTGTACTCGTTGTCCCAAAGCACTTTACAAGGGACATTTTTATTCCTTGTCTTTCCATTTCAGACGAGCACGCGAGTGCAAGCGACTCGAATTCATCTTGTTTTCGGCTTTTGTCCATCAGAACAACAATAAAATCATCATAGAAATCAATTAACGAAACCTGGAAACAAGGTGCAATTGTTTGCTTCAAAAAGCGCAGGACTTCGTTGTTTTTTTGCAAGTCTTTCACTGCAATCAGCCACATATTTTGAATAGCCGAAACGTCGATGTCAAACAATTTTCCGAGGCGGCGCATCTTAACGCTTTCGTTATTCATGATCGCTTTCATGAGTTCACGAGGGCTGACTTCTTGGTAGTTTTCGCCCCAAAGATTCATGAAAACTTGAACAACTTCTGCCATTTGGATGGCTAAATTTTCTGTGAGCGCCGTTTGCTCTTTCATTAGGTAAAGCGACATCGTTTGAATGCCATTTTGCAAAATTGGGCGCTTCGTCTTCCACACCTGCTGTTCTTGCACAATGTCTTCGTTTTTAATCGTTTGTATATTTTTTCCTAAATCGAGGGTGTTACTTCGCGGCCAAGTCACGGCGTTCACAAGTTGTCCGCTATTATCCGCAAGAGCAACGGATGTTTTCGTCCGATCTGCAAGTATTTTAAGCATGGTATCGACACTTCGCTGGTTTTCCGGCAGCATCGAGATTTGTTCCAAGAGTTTTCCTGAAAATTGTGTTTCATTCATTTCTTGTTTGACAATCGCCTCTATGACTTCATAAATCACTTCACTATAACGCAAAGCTCGTTCATTTTCTGGCATGACGATCAGCGTGAAATCGAGTTCATCCGCGAGATCAATCATTTTTTGACTAACTTTCGGAAGATAAATCCCCACGTAATATAAAATCAATCCAATTTCACCCGCACGACGCAGTTTACGAACCATGCTGCACTGCGCTTCTTCATTATCTTTGATGCTTATCAAACCGGAAATCACAATTTCATCGCCGTAAAATTCATTATTATTAAACAATTCTGCTTCAAAAGCTTCTGTATCGGTATGTTCGAGAACAGAAATTGAGGAAACAAATCTCTCCAAACCGGCACGTCCAGCCACTACTTTTGCATCTTTTAAAGAAGGCAGCTGTAACAATTCGCGAAGTTTTAGACTCATCCTAAGCACCTCCTTAATATTTTTTAGTATAGCAGATGCCACCTTTCTTTTGATAGTTTTTTTGCAAAATAAAAAGAAACTTGGCGGAAAATGAGGCTTCTACCAAGTTTCTTTTGCTAAACAAATTTGTTTTCTTACTAAAAAAACATA
>NZ_JAATJW010000081.1 GCF_011800755.1 Listeria valentina | reverse complement strand
GTCATAACAAAATACACTCCTTCTAAAGTGAACTAGATTTTTTATTCCTAGTGTCTACTTTATAGGGAGTGTATCATAGTTCGATTGTGAGGCTTTTTTACTTAAATTGGATCTAAAATCCGCTCTAAAAATTGCTTTGTTCTTGTTTCCTTCGGTGCGCTAAAGATGTTTTCAGGTTTTCCTTGTTCGCAGACAACTCCTTGATCCATAAAAATAACTTCGTCGGCCACTTGCTCTGCAAATTTAAGTTCATGCGTTACAACGATCATTGTCCAGCCATCACTTGCGAGGCTTTTCATGACCTTAAGCACATCTCCAACTAGTTCTGGATCTAAGGCTGAAGTGGGTTCATCAAACAAAATCAATTTAGGTTTCATCGCAAGCGCACGTGCAATCCCAACCCGTTGTTCTTGGCCACCTGAAAGCTGATACGGATAAAGATCCGCTTGTTCTGCTAAATTTACTTTTTCAAGCAATTCTAACGCTTCTTGGCGAGCTTCCTCTTTAGACATTTTCTTCACTTGAACAGGACCTTCCATAACATTTTCAAGGGCTGTTTTATGCGGGAAAAGATTATAATTTTGGAAAACCATCGTCGATTCTTTTCGAAGATCCGCAATTTGTTTTTTGGATAATTTCTTTGAAAAATCAATTTCTAAATCATCGAACCGCAGCGAGCCAGATTCAGGGATTTCAAGAGCATTGAGCGATCTTAAAAAGGTGGTTTTGCCAGATCCTGAAGGTCCGATAATAACCGTTACCGTTCCTTTTTTGACACTTAGGTCAATGCCACGCAAAACTTGATTTTCTCCAAATGCTTTTTCAATATTTTTAGCTTCAAGATACATAGCTTTCACTCCTTATTTCGCGATATAGCGATCCAACCGTTTTTCGAGACGCCCTTGTAGCGCCGATAAAAACACACAAACAATCCAGTAAAGTAGTCCCGCTTCCATATAAACAAGCAAAAACTCGTAACTCGTTGCTGCAATTTCTTGTGCTTTACGGAATAGCTCAGAAACAAGTACAAGTGAAGCTAGTGAAGTATCTTTAATCAAACTGATAAATGTATTAGAAAGCGGCGGAACTGAAACACGAGCAGCCTGAGGAATGATGATCCGAAACAATACTTGCGTATAGCTCATGCCGATTGTGTAGCCTGCTTCCCACTGCCCCTTAGGAACAGACTGGATCGCACCACGCACAATCTCCGCAGCATACCCACCAATATTTAGCGAAAAAGCGATGATCGCAGCTGGAAAAGGATCAAACTTAAGACCAATTGTTGGTAGACCGTAAAAAATAACAAACAGTTGAACAAGAAGCGGAGTCCCGCGAATTAATGAGACATAAAAACGACCGATTCCGCGAAAAATTTTCGAACTTGAAAGACGGAAAAGTGCGATTACAAGTGCAATGACCATCCCAATAATAAAAGATAAAAGCGTAAGCGGAATCGTATACTCGATTCCGCCCTTTACCATTGGCCAAAATGCTTCTTTTAGCACATCAAAGTTCAAATTATCAAGCGAAACAGCACCTAAAACGAAGTTATTCAGAAACATCTTGCCCGAACCATTTTTCTGAGATTTGTTTCAAAGTACCGTCTTTTTTCATAGCTTTCAGTTCTTTATCAAAGGCTGCTTTGATTCCAGAATCCTTGCGAAACGCAAAAGCACTGCTGCTCGTTTCTTTGTTTAATTCAGCTGCGATTTTCACTTTATCATCATTCGTTTGCTTCATATAATCTAACACGGCCAGCTTATCATTGACAGTAGCATCTGTCCGACCTTGTTTAATCAATGTGAGCGACTGTGATAGCCCGTCAACCGATTGAATATCCGCACCCGCTTCTTTCGCGATTTTTCCGTAATTACTTGTCAAACTTTGAGCGACTTTCACGCCTTTTAAGTCTTTGGCAGATTTAATCGAATCATTGTCTTTTGCTGTTACGATGACAGCTGTGCTTTTCGAATAAGGCACTGATAGATCATATTTTTTCTCACGATCTTTATTGATCCCGACTTGGTTAGCAACCACGTCAAAGCGAGAAGAGTTGAGTCCGGCGAACATGGAATCCCATTGTGTTTCTTCAAATTTCACTTTAAGATCTAGTCGTTTGGCAACTTCTTTCACGACGTCAACATCAAATCCAGTTAATTTATTCGTTTTCGAATCATGAAAAGTAAAGGGACGATAAGTGCCTTCTGTCCCAACTGTGATGGTCCCCTCTTTTTCGATTTTTTTCATGTCATTATCATTTGAAGAGCTTCCGCTCCCGCCGCAAGCAGTTAAAACTACCGCTAAAATTGAAGTCAGTAAAAACGCTGCTATCTTTTTCATGTTTTCGTTCTCCTTTTGTTCTTTTTCTTCCTTAATTATCGCAAAACCTATTATTCCGATGAAATAAGGAGGATTAATAGTCACAGTTTGTTCACTTTGCCACACGTTCTATGCTTTGTATATTGTAGGAGAATCCCACTCAATTTGCAAGCAAGATGCTTACTTTGGGTAAGTAAAAACTGCACCCCAGATTTTGGAGTACAGCTTTCTTTAATTATTTGGGCGATACCATTTGTAAAGTCTCTCTGTTTGTTCTCCGGCAAGATACCGTAAAAACGGAGTCATTTCCGAATTCCCGGATTTTAAAGCGACACTTAAATGATTGGTTTTCGATCGTTCCATCCAAATACTTCTTGAAACTTTCATGGACTGAATTCGTTCTTTTCTAATCAAATAAGTCGTTTTAGAAAGAAACGGGCGCGCGCGAAGCAAGAGCGTTCCTTCGCTTACGCTAAAACCTGTTGCGCGAAAACTTGCCACTGCTTTCAACCCAGCAAGAAGAGGAAGAAGTACTGAGATAAGCCCGTAAGGATAGAAAAATACGCTTAAAATAAGAAACGGAATCAGTGACCAAGCAAGATAAATTATCAAAAAACGTGCTTGATTTTGCTTCGGAAACTTTTCAATTTTTGTTTCTTCAAAGTGATAGTCCGACAACATTTCTTTAATTGTCTCAAGTGCAAGCTTCTTTTTCATGATCGGGATGAGCAAAATGTCACCCGATTGCTTCTCTTCATCGGCGCCCCCTGCCGTGATGATCTTCACGCTCACAAGTCGAAGCATCTGCCGTAATGGAGATTCCGCAATCACAACACCCTGGATGCGTTCATATTTAATTGTTGTTGTATCTCGCTCAAACAAGCCTTTTTCAATCATAAGATGATCTTCAAATTGATGCAGTTTGAATTGGAAAAATTTAAACAGAGTTAAAATGATCGAAAAAACCCATAAAACGAGTAAAAGTAAAATCGCCAAAATGGTAAACAGCAAAACACCTAATTGAATGGCTTGTTCAAAGCCTGATGCAAGCCAATCTTTTGGAATAGCATCCCAGAATTGAGACAAAAATGCGATAATAAGGACAAAGCTTCCGAACACACCACCTGATGTCACGGCCATAAGAAGTAGTTCTTTTGTTTTTAGTTCTATCGTCCGAATGCTTGTCTCTGATTCATTATGTACACCTGAATAGTCTTGTGTGACTTGTTCGTCTGCAATTTCTACTTTTTTGCCGTCTCTTAAATCTTTGAGTTCTTGCGCCACACTTTTCGGCACCGCACTCAAATCAGCTTCCGCTTTCCCACTCGTTCCTGCCGTTTCCACAAGAATTTGAACGACTCCAAACGGAATGAAGAAAAACCACTGCTTCTGCTGAACGGTTTGAATTCTTTCATATGGAATAAAAATATTTTTTCGGAAAATCAAACCGTATTTAATGCGTAGCCCTTTTTCTTCAAGTGTATAGCGATAAGTCCAATATTTGATCACAGCTGGAGCAAACAATAAGAGAATAATGGCAATGATAAGAACGGGCAAAAGCCACATCAAAAGCCATTGATTATTTTTGATTCCTTGAAAAACTGAAAATAAAGCAACGACTATCGGAACAATACTCTTGCGTAAATTATCAAACAGTTCTTTCAAAAGGGCAATTGGATGCAGTTTGCGTTCGCTATACATCTTCTTTCGCCACCTTTACAAGACTGAGAATATATTCCCGCAATTCATCAGATTCTGAAGCATTAACAGCCTCAATTTCTTTTGCACCCGCTGCCGTCGTAATCGAAAGTGAGACCAGATTTTGTTGTCTAAGTAGCGGACCTTGTGACGTTTCAATATGCTGAATCCGAATCATCGGAATGAGCACACGTTTCCGAAAAATAATGCCATGTTGAATTTCGATTTCATCATGCTTAATTTGATAGCTCCATCTTGCCCATCTAAACGGGATAATAAAGCCATAAATGATAATAAAATAAAGCAATGCGACTACGAATACGATCGCACTAAACCAGAGATTCACATCTGTTGCTGAAAAAATGAAATAGCTTGCAATAGTAGCTAAAATTAAAAGAATCCCCACAAATCCATAGGAAAACTGCCAAACCCTTTTTATTTTTTCAGGCAATTTCTTTTCTAAATTGGTAAGTTTCATGATACCCTCCCTTGTTTCATTTCAAAAATTAAGACATTATTCATTTTTTGTTTATCATTTCGTGTTATGCTAAGTATAACATTTTTTGAGAGGAGAAATAAGATGCGAAAAAAATGGGTTTATTGGATGATCGCCTGCCTGCTTTTCTCGGTGGCAAGTTTTTCTGCTCCGGTGACAAAAGTGATGGCTGCTCCAGAAACAGAAGTTTTGCAATCTAACCAAACCTCAGAAGACTTGGCTGATTTATTTCTGACACGTGACTATTCGATTGGAACACCACTTGTTGCTGTTCAAAATAATCAAGTGAAAATTCAATTCACCTCAAAAGAACCCGCTCGCATCACTTATACCACTAGTTACGAAACGATTTCTACACAAAAGCTGACGACTGAACACAAGCTTATTCTTCGTGATTTTGTAAATGGTGAAAATTACTTAACAATCGCTGAAATAAACTCAGAAGGCAAGAAAACCGAGCTTAAGCTTCTCATCACTTTGTCAGGGCTTACTCCGAAAAAATTTGAACACAAAAAGGTACAAGCAAGACTGAAGGTTCTTGCTTCACTACGTGACATAAAAAGAGCTGGAACAGATTAACGTTCCGGCTCTTTTCAAATATTCAAAGCGAGTCTAGTTTCATTCGCTTGTTTAACATATACATAATCGGAATGCCTATCCCCATCACCGTGAGCTCTCCAATGGCTGAAAATAGCCAGCTTGCGAAAAACGGCGCATCAAATGCCAGATAAAGCTCAAATGCGACCATAAACATCGTCAATGAGAAAACTAGCGTATTTGCAATCATTCTTGCAACTTGCCCTTTCAAATAGTGCATCACGATAAACATGATAAGCATGGAAATAACGGACTGCGAAACACCGAAAACAAGGTCATACCAACCAAGTGGCGAAAACAGATTCGTTATAAAAACGCCGAGTATAATTCCCCAGAAAAATTTCT
This sequence comes from Listeria valentina, assembly GCF_011800755.1. GTDB lineage: Bacteria > Bacillota > Bacilli > Lactobacillales > Listeriaceae > Listeria > Listeria valentina. The sequence continues at coordinate 3,585 of NZ_JAATJW010000081.1, read as the reverse complement.
TGTTGAACACAATCAAATGATTGAACAGTTCTGGAACACGAAATTGGACAGCTCCATAAACAAGTGGCTGAACAATAAAGCCCATGACCACGTAGAGGGCTGCAACAATCGCATTTGTTGTAATCCACTTCATTTTCACTATTAATCTCTCCCTAGTTTTTTTACGTAGGATGGTTTCGAACTACGTTTTTTTAAAATCACATTATTATAGCGCAGTTTTATAAAAATGAAAACCCCTTCAAGAAAAAACAAGCTTTAGAGCTTGCTTTTTTAATGAAAATGATTATAATTGTCATAGATAACCAGTATCCATAATAGATATTTGTTATCTCTAAAGCGTTTACCAAAAGCGAGGTGAATCTGATGAGACTGACACGAAGTTTAGAACAAGCGGTTTGTATCATTACACTACTTTCTACACAAGATAGTTCGGCGCCACTTGCGTCGGATGTAATCAGCGAGCGTTTGCAAGTTTCTTCTTCTTACTTAAAAAAGATCATGCGAAAATTAGTCGTTAAAGAAATCATTCAATCCGTTTCTGGAAACAACGGTGGATTTTCTTTGGCCAAAAGTCCGAAAAAAATTTCGCTGCTTGAAATCGTAGAAGCCGTTGAAAGCGACCTCTCGAGTTATCCAGATACTGGTCTTATTAAAACGGTGTTTGGAGATATTCGTAAAAATGTGGCTTCTAAAGGAGAAAGAAAAGTAACCGAAACTTTTCAAAAAGCAGACGCAGCTTGGAAAGAAGTGCTTAAAAACCGCACTGTCGCAGATTTATTGCTTGAAACGCTTGATCAAGAGGAGCTTCCGTTCAAAAATTGGAACGAAAGTCGTCCAGAATTAAATTTTTAGATTGGTGTTGATTAGAAAGTGAATATGTTAAAAAACGAATGGATGCAGTTCGGGAAAAATAAAATCCTGCTGATTTCTTCCATTGTTATTTTATTCATTCCGATTTTATATGGTGGCTTCTTCTTAAAATCGGTTTGGGATCCTTATGGTAAAACAGGAGATCTTCCTGTAGCGGTAGTTAATCACGATCAGAAAACGGAGTACGGCGGACAGACACTCGATGTCGGAAATGAACTCGTGGATAATTTAAAGAAAAACAACGATTTGGATTGGCATTTTGTCAGTCAAAAATCTGCAGAACAGGGAATTAAAGATGGCAAATACTATATGGTTGTCACCATTCCAAAAAACTTCTCAAAAAATGCTTCAACATTGCTTGATAAAAATCCTCAAAAAATGAACTTATCTTACAAAATCAATCCTTCGCAAAACTATGTTGGCGAAGTGGTGACGGAGCAAGGAGCCAATCAATTAAAATCACAAGTTGCAACAAGTATCACAAAAGAATATGCAAAAAGTGTTTTCGCTCAAATTAAAGAAGTCGGCAAAGGCATGACAACTGCCGCAAATGGTGCTAAAAAACTAGATGATGGTAGCACGAAATTAGCAGATGGGAATAAAACGATCACAAATGGTTTAAACACACTTGCGGATAGTACACTCACTTTTAAAGACGGTACTTCACAAATTCAAGTTGCCGTAAATGAAGCTTCTGCTGGGACGAAAAAGTTAGCTGATGGTGCTAAATCCCTTAGCGCTGGTGAAAATGAGTTTGGATCAAAACTTGGCGCATATACAAATGGTGTTAAAGAATCAGCATCAGGTTCAGCTAAGCTTTATCCCGGTTCAAGCCAAGTAACAGGTGGGATTACGGCACTTAAAAATCAAGTTCCCAGTCTTTCTTCTGGCGCAAATCAATTAAATGGTGGCGTAACTCAGATGAACAGTGGGATTACGCAGCTTAAAAAAAGCGTGGATGATGGCTTGAAAGAAAGCAATACGCCAGAGCAAAAGCAAAAATTACAGAAATTGAAAACTGGCGCGAATCAATTAGAATCCGCCGTTGCACAGCTCAATCAAAGCTTAAATAAATCAGTGGGCTCTGCAAATGAAATCAGTCAAAATGAGTTAACGCAAAATTTGAATCAACTTCAAGCGGGCATCACACAGCTTCAAGCAAGCAACAAGCAATATGATATTGCCATTGATGCTGGAATTGATAATGCGATGAAACAAGCTGGTGTGGATCTTTCTTCACCAGAAGCTCAAAAAATCGTCACACTGGCAAAGGCTGGTGCAAAAGGTGGCGCTAAACAAGTAACTGATGGTCAGTCGAAAGCTTTCACAGAAATTACAGCTGGGATTGATCAATTAAAAGCAAGTAGCAACCAAATTGCTGGCGCTATCTTCCAACTTAATTCGCAAGTTCCTGAGCTTGCAAGTGGAACAAATGAATTAGTTGGAAAAACGAATGAAACCATAGCTAAATTCAGCGAGATCTCCACGGTACTCGGCGAACTATCAAATGGTGGGGCTAAGCTAGCCTCAGGAACTAATCAATTAACGGCTTCTATTCCTACTCTTTCAAATGGCGTGGATGAACTCTATAGCGGTTCGAAAAAAGTGACAGATGGTTTAGGCTCACTAAATGGTGGCTTACAAACCCTTACAGGAAACAATGCAGCGCTACAAGCTGGAAATGCCAAACTTTCACATGGTGCGAATGAGCTAGCTGGTGGTTTAAATCAAATGAACGGCCAACTCCCTCTTTTAAATGATGGAATTGGTCAGCTAGGAAGTGGGGCTTCTCAAATCAATGTGGGGGCTAACAAATTAGCGTCAGGGTCAACTGATCTTGGAACTGGTATTAAACAAGTCGGTGATGGTTCAAGCGAACTTGCTGGGAAGCTAAAAGATGGCGCTGAACAAGTAAATGATACAAAAGCCTCGAATAAAACATTCAATATGTTCGCATCGCCAACTAAATTAACGGAACACAAAATGAGCGAAGTTCCTGACTACGGGCACGGTCTTGCGCCTTATGTTCTTTCACTCGGTCTTTATGTTGGGGCGCTTGTCTTTAACTTTATTTTCCCGATTCGCCGTCCTTCGATGGATCCAACAAGCGGGATTTCGTGGTGGCTCAGCAAAGCTTCTATCGGAGCTTCTGCTGCCGTCCTTCAAGCGCTTATTTTGGATTCGATTATGTTAATGCTCGGTTTACATGTGGATCATGTGGGGGCCTTTATTTTAACGTCTGTTTTAACTTCATTAACCTTTATGTTCCTTGTGATGTTCCTTGCGATTACACTTGGAAATCCGGGCCGGTTTGTTGCCATGGTGCTTCTCGTACTTCAACTCGGCGGAGCTGGAGGGACGTTCCCAATGCCTCTTACGAATGGATTCTTTAATGCTATCCATCCATTCTTGCCAATGAGTTACTCGGTTTATAGTTTCCGAGATGCGATTTCGTCTGGGCTTGGAACTTCTGTATATGTGCACAGTTCCTTGATTTTACTTTCGATTATCGTAGTCGCTAACTTACTTCTTATGTGGGTACTCACTGCTCGGCACAACAAACGTTTTGCACTGGAAAATCAAACGCTAATCCCTGGTGGGGACTGAGCAAAAAAGCCAGAAGGAAATTTCCTTCTGGCTCAGACTGTCGAAAAACGCCCATCCCTCCATGAGAAAGAAGAGGGATGGGCGTTTTTTTCTATAAAAATGGAAAAA
>NZ_JAATJW010000080.1 GCF_011800755.1 Listeria valentina | reverse complement strand
CTTTTTCCATTTTTATAGAAAAAAACGCCCATCCCTCTTCTTTCTCATGGAGGGATCGGCGTTTTTCGACAGTCTGAAAGAAGAATGTCAACCATTCTTCTTTTTCATTGTATTATTCATAGTAGTCAAACGTGTAATGAAGTGCCAATAGAGTATACTCTATTGGCGCTTTTATTTTTGGGTATCTTTAGCCGTTTTCAGTGGGTCAATTAAATGGGGCAAAAGGAGAATGAGCTTTTAGGTGAAAACTGAACATAAAAAAACCAGTATGGAAAAAGGGAGGAAACCATACTGGTAAAAAGGGAGTTGGAAAAACATCCATAAAAAGGGAGTAAAAATGAATGTTTTTCATTTAATAAAACTAGTTTATCGTCTGGAATTTAAAATGAGCGAGGAATACGATGAAAATTCAATAAGAATGATTTGTTTTTGATGTCCATAAAATGGTCATTTACTGGACAGTCCAGATTTTCACTTATTTTCATGGTAAATGAAGGCAAATCGTGTTCATAAATCCGTCAATTAATCTATGTGCAGTATAACTGTTGTTATAAAGTTATGTTACAATAGAAATGGATATTCCTTAATTTGATTTCGAAAGGTATGAAAACTATGAAAATTGGGTATGCTCGTGTATCAACTGGACTACAAAATTTAGACCTTCAAATGGATAGTTTAGAAAAATATGGTTGTGAGAAAAATTTTAATGATCATGTAAGTGGTGCAAAAAGTAAACGACCTGGATTAGAAGATGCGATCGAATTTTGTCGGTCTGGCGATACGCTTGTGGTTTGGCGGTTGGATCGACTCGGAAGAAATATGGAAGATTTAATTCGCATCGTGAATCAGTTGAACGAAAATGGAGTGAGTTTTCACAGCTTACAAGAAAATATAACAATGGACAAATCGAGTTCAACGGGTCAACTCATTTTTCATCTCTTCGCAGCCTTTGCCGAATTTGAACGAAATTTAATCTTAGAACGTTCCGCAGCTGGACGAGCAGCAGCTCGTGCAAGAGGTCGAAATGGAGGGCGTCCTGAAAAATTATCAGAAGAGGATCTCAAGTTATTACGTACGCTCGTCGAAAATGGAACACCGATTAAAAGTATTGCGGAACGGTGGCATGTGTCTCGGACGACGATTTATCGTTATCTTAATAAATAGAGGTGGATTTATATGAAAAAGTGGATTCTACGATTCTTCATTATAGGTGTTATTATTGCCTTCATTCTTTGGGCATTTGGGTTCTTAAAACTAGGCTATATCTCTTTAAATTATACGGATACTAGAGCTACAGTAACTCAAGTAAAGAAAACGCTTGAAAAAAATGAGGGCGGCCATGTTTATAAAATTTCAGTTAAGTTTGAAACCAAAGATCAAGAAATGATCCAAACGAGTTTTCGAGAAACGGTTGATGCGTATGAATCGGATTATTATCAAGTTGGAAACCTAGTTCCCATTCGTTATTCAAACTGGACACCTTCCATTTGCTTAGGGATATAGTACAAGAACCTAATAAACAAGGAGTGTGCGCTATGACCGATAAAAAAAGAAGCCCGCAAAAAGAGATCATCTATCAATTTCAAAAAATTCGACTTAAGCAAAAAGCGCTTCATCATGTGCAGGAAGGGAAACCCGGAAGAAGATATTCAACAAGCCATGCGATTAATGGAAAATCGTAATCAAAATGGTTTGTCTGTGTTAGACAGCATAAAAATGACGGGAGTTCCAAAAGCAATATTATATAAAAAATTGAAAGAACGCTAACCGACGACAAAAAGGTATACTCTATTGGTACTTTAGTCTTAAAGTCTTTAGCTATTTTTAGTCGTACAAAGAGAAGTAAAATAAACAAACGATTGGCTCGATTGGTATTAACCAAGAGCGAGAAATTAGATGAAAAATCAACAAAAATTCTAAAACTTGCCTGGGTCGAAAAAGGGAACTGAAAAGCCGACAGAAGTGGTGAACGAAAGAAAACGATTGGGACGAAACAATGAGAATCTAACTATTTTTATTGCAGAAAAAACACCCCGAATTAGGGGTGTTTAAAAATTAATTAATAATTTTTCCAGACTAAGTAAGACGATCCTAAAGCGTAACCTAATGGGATTCCCTTTCCAGAAAGTCGTGCTCCATATTTAGATTTTAGCATAGGTTGGCTAATGTGTCCGCGAAGTCCTTTTACCGCTGGACGTTGTGTTTGACTACTAGTCATATTAGTGATGCTCCAAGTGCCATTAAATCCAGTTATTCTATAGGGCGGATTAATGATTACGCTCCAGTTTAAAATTACTAACCCAAATTTTTAGTGTGCCCACTCGGGTACTTGCTCTTGAGTTTGTATTAGGTTGTAAAGTTATTCCAGATTCTGTGGAATATACAGGTGCTGAAGCTTTTGTAGGTGGTTCTTCGGCATTCGCTGTAAGAGGGAGGGATAATGTTCCTAATCCCAGAAGTAAAACGGCTAACAGGCTTAACATTTTTTTCATAACTAACATCCCTTTCTTTTTTTTGTGATTCTATATAGTACAATGGTTATATTGTTAAATGCGACTAATTTCACAATTAGGAGGCCCAAAAAATGTATTTTGCTAATTTGAAAGATAACATACAAGATTTAAAAAAACATTATGGTTTCACTGATAAAGACTTTTTAAAATATTTTGGTTTATCGTTTGATGAATTGATGGAGATTCAAAGTGATGATGACGTAAGGTATGGTAATTTAGTTGAGAAGAGTGTGTTTTTAACAGAACCATTTCGCGATGCTGATGCGGAAGAACGTTTAAAGCTTATAATAGAAATCTTGCATGTTGAAAAAGGGTTGTCTTATCAAACTATCGCTATTTATGCTCAGTTGGAAGAAACAGAGTTGATAGATTACTCTAGCGGAACAAAAGAGTTAACTTATGAACAAAAATTTAATAGCTGTAGTAGGTTGACGTTGTTAGACGCTTTTTTAAATAACTGTCTCAATTGGAGCTGATACGGATAAAGATTATGTAATAGATAAAGAAGCAGATGGATATCATATCTGTGGTCAACTTGTGGCTAAAGAATTTTTACAGGTGGGAGAATTTAAAATAGATATATCTGATGGTGATATCCCTAAGGATATTGAACAGAACGATCATATAGAGGTTGATGTTACACGGGTTGATATTTTTTGATTTCCAAGAAAAAGTTTTGAGTTAACTAAATAGAAAAAACCTCCGTTTTTATTCATTTTAACTGATTCGTGAATTCAACGAGAGGTTTTTTATTGTTATTCCACTTTTTAGGATCAGTTCTAAAGGAGAAAACCGTGCTTTTTCTTGAGTTTTAGTGGAATTAGATTATTAAATTTAGAAATATATTGCTTAGTTTGATAGAAAAGTACAAGCTAGACTAACACATCATTTTGGGAAAAGAGAATAACGAATAGGGGGATTTACACTGTTTGTTTTCTACTCGGTCTTTTTTTAAAAACAGAAACGTTTCAAAGAAACTTCAAGTACACCCTAATTTTTGGAGAGTAGTTTTTTTATTTCTACCAATCGAATTTCTTTAATGAACTGGATCACTTGCTCGTTATCAATTGTTCCATTTGTTTCATGTAAGGAATTAGAAATACCACATGCCATCGCATACTTGATCGCATCTTCAATGGAATACCCCTTGCTAATCGCAAAAGCCATTCCACCGACAGTCGAATCCCCACAACCGGTAGTATTAACGATGTCGACTGCTGGAATTTGTACGTCATAAATCATCGAGCCATGCTTGACAATGGCACCGTCGCTACCTTGGGAAATCATAATCGTTTGGATATCGGCAAAAAGAGGGTCATGTAAAATAGCGACTAATTCATCGGTCGTTTCGATTTTCTTTCCCATCAACTCTTCTAATTCGTGTGTGTTTGGTTTGATAAAAGTTGGACGAACCGTTTGGTGGGATAAAACATTTTTCAATTGCATACCAGAAATATCCATTAAAATGGGGAATCTATTTCCAACGATCGACCGGATAAAGGTTAACAAATGAAGATGAAAATTCAGATCATCTGAATTGACAGATCCAGAAATACAGATGGCTTCCACTGTATATTTTTTTAAGAGATAAGCGATATGTTGAAAAAAAGTCGATTCGTTTTCTTTAGAAAGGTATAGCCCTTTTTCCACCAATTCGGTATGCGTGTTTTTGTCGTGCATGATAGTTATGGCATTTCTGGAATTTCCTTCAACCTGAAGAAACTCCAGCTGATATCGGTCTTCATCTTGGAGTGTATCTAAAATCATTTTTCCAACAGGCCCGCCTAGGATACCTGTTAAAATAACTTCTTTTCCAGATTGTGCAATAACTCGGCCGGCATTGATTCCTTTGCCGCCGATGGAAGTATGCGGATTTTCTACACGATTGACTTGATTTAACTTTAACGAGGAAACAAGATAGTTATAATCCATCGAAGGGTTTAGTGTAATCGTTAAAATCATACTTGCTCCTCCTTCATGATATTCGTAAACGAACTATAGTAGTCAAATGTTTGATCTGAAATTTGGTCGTCGGTGATTAGAAAATCAATATCGGACAATGAATAGAACGTGTAAACATCAGACCGATTGAATTTTGAACTGTCGGCAACCACACATTTTTTCCGCGAGTGTTTAAAGGAAACACGCTGAATTGCGCCTTCATGTGAGTTGGCTGTAGTTACATTGTTATTAAAGACCCCATTTGTTGAAGCAAATGCTATATCAATGTTTAAATTATCAAAGCTTTTTTCAGCAATTTCACCGTAAAATTCTTCGGTTGTTCGAGAGAACTCACCACCAGTCAATAGTACTCGGTAATCTGTATTGTAGAGCAAATAATTGAAAGCTAGCAAACTGTTTGTAATCACAAATAGGTTTGCTTTTTTTATCTCTGCTAATGCGTGGAGAATGGTGGTTCCGGCACCGATATAAATCGTATCATTGTCATTAATCATGCTGTTCATCACTTTGCCGATAAATTGCTTTGCTGGGACATTTGTGTTGATTTTTTCTTGCGTAGAAAGTTCATACTCGATTTTTTCTAATTTTTGGGCCCCGCCATAAATTTTTACTAACAAAGATCGTTCTGCTAGTTCACTAATATCTCTCCGAATAGTCATATCGGAAACGTTTAATTTTGAAGATAGTTCTGGAATGGATAGATAATCATTTAGTCTTAACAAATCCAGAACTTTTTCTTGCCGTTCTTTTTTTAACATAAAATCACCTCGTATAAGTAAACTCTAACAACGGATCACAAGTCTATACCTTAATTAATAGCATTTAAATGGATAAAAATCAAGAATAATATGTTCAAATGTGTTAAAGTTTGTTAATTTTATCAGATTATAAAAAAACTTTTTCAAAAAACAAATTTTGAAAGCGTTGACAAAAGTTTTGAGTCGTTATATATTAACATTATAAAACATAAGTTAACAAAGTAAAACAAAGTAATTCAATATACGATTGAAAGGAGTTTAATGTGTGTGAGTTATAAAGAAATGTTTGACGAACAGCTGATCCGTACCCAGTTAGAAGGGAACAGCGAAGAAATCATATTTGAGAACGTTGCAGCACACTTGGAAAATTTAGGATTTGTTAATGAAGGGTACTTAAATGGAATTGTTACAAGAGAAAGACAGTTTCCGACAGGATTAATCACACAACACTTGAATATTGCATTACCACATTCTGAGCCAGAATACGTGGAGAAGCCTTTTGTATATATTGCACGGCTAAAGGATGAAATAACAGTTAAACAAATGGGCGATAGTCAAGATATGGGAGTAAAAGACTTGTTTTTCTTAGGCATAAAGGATCCCAAAGAACAAGTAGGTTTGCTTCAAGCATTTATGGAATTATTTATGAAAGAGAAGTTTGTCGCGAAATATGTAGCAGAACAAGATAAAACAAAGATTTATGAACTATTTATACAAAATATTTGATTTTAACTAAATGATAGAAAGTGGAGGCGTTTGAAATGAAAAGAAGATTAATTGTTGCATGTGGAAGTGGTGTAGCAACTAGCCAAACCATTGCTAGTAAGATTGCAGGTTTATTCGAGGATGATGGAATTGATTTCCAAGTCGAAGCAGTTGATTATAAATCTATTCAAAATGAGCTGCCGTCAGCTGGAATTTATGTGTATGTTGCTCAACCGAATGATGAAGTCTTAGAAAAAGCAAATGAACTGGGGGTGAAGGTTTTTCCAGGTATTCCGTTTTTGACAGGTAGAGGTTCCGATCAGATTTATGAAGATATTAAAGCGCTAGTCGAGTAAAGAAACAAATACAAACGATGAACGAGGTGGAAAACGTGCAAATATTTCAGGATATTATCAATTATATCTTAGGATTAGGGTCAGCTATTTTTGTGCCATTAATCATTTTGATTTTAGGCCTAGTTTCAGGAATGAAGATCAAAAAGGCATTCATGGCAGCCATTACTTTAGGTATTGCCTTTACCGGGATGTCGATGGTTATCACGTTTATGTCTAATGCTGTAAGTCCTGCTTCCGAAGCATTAGCAAAAAATACGGGGCTTAACCTACCAGCATTAGATTTAGGGTGGACCGGGGCTGCTAGTATAACCTGGTCTTGGGCCTATGCCTTTGTTTTCTTTGCTGTTGTACTTGTTGTAAATTTTGTTATGTTAATCTTGAATTTGACCAAAACGCTAAACGTTGATATGTGGAATGTTTGGGGGAAAGCATTAACAGCTTACCTTGTCTATTTTATTAGTGGGAGCTTATTGGCTGGATTTGCAACAGCCATTGTCCAAGTCATTTTAGAATTAAAAATGGGTGATATGTTTCAACGTCATATTGAGGATTTAACAGGAATTCCATTGGTAACGGTGACACATTTAATGAATATTTCGGCAGTCCTATTGTTGCCAATCAATGTAATCATGGATAAAATTCCATTCTTCAATAAGCGAGCAGATACAAAGGCATTAAAGAAAAAGATTGGAATCTTCTCGGAGAACTCTGTCATGGGTTTTATTATCGGATTAGGTCTTGGATTAGCTGCGGCATATGGAGTATCGGGTTCGCTAAACTTGGCCATCCAAATTGCGACTGCAATGGCCTTGTTCCCAATGATCTCAAAAATGTTTATGCAGTCCCTTTCTCCGCTAGCAGATGCTATGTCTGAAATGATGAAAAAAAGGTTCAAAGATCGTGAAGTATACATTGGATTAGATTGGCCTGTTCTCGCAGGACGTCCCGAAATTTGGGTGACAGCGATTCTCTTAGTTCCTGTCTTCATTGGATATGCGATTATTTTACCAGGAAATACTGTATTGCCATTAGCCGGTATTATCAATTATGCAATCGCTGTGGGAGGGTTACTCCTCACAGGTGGAAATCTTGTCAGAATGCTGATCATGGGTGTTATTTCTATGCCCATCTACCTTTATGCAGCAACCTATTTAACACCAATCTTAACCGGTTTGGCAGAAAAAACAGGGGCAGTCGAAGGGATAAAGAAGGGTCAGCAAATCACGTGGTCTTCTATTGAGGGACCAGAATTTAGAATTGCCTTTGCCGAAGCTTTTAAAGGGAATATTCTGGGAATCATCGGGGCCATCCTTTTTATCGCGATGTTTATATGGTTGTACAAATATATGAATAAAGCCAAGGTTCCTAGTCAAAGATATGAAGAATTAGCGGATAAAAAAGTGAAAGAAATGAAAGTCACAGGATAGCAGACTGAATAAAAAGGTGGGGAAAATAAATGACTAAAAAAAATAAAGAAAAAACGAAGTGGTTATTCATTTTATTTCTCGCAATTGTTAGCTTTATCTTGGCATTTATGACGCAACAGCTGCTGTTTAACTTTATCGCTATCGGATTAGCAATCTGTGTTTATAAATTCGGGAACCCGATCCTTTTTAAAGAATACGATGCGCGCAGGAAGAAAAAGTATGAAGAAGCCATGCAAGTGAGGAATGCTGCACGAACGGTGATTGTGAATAAAAAACTATTTAAAAAATAAGAAAGGTGGTCCCGTATATGTCGGATGGACGAATGATTTTTGAGAGAGAGCGTGAAGATTTAGCCAAAATTGTAAAATTGATTTTCACCCGAAAAAACACCAATGTCGCAGGAGGCAACTTTTCATTTAAAACAACAGATCAAAATGGCAAGGAGTACATTATTATGACGCCAACCATGATGTCAGAAGCGTATTTGGGAGAAGTCTCCTCAGCACAAATTCTAGTCGTAGAACCACATACAAGAAAAGTAATCGACGGCGTTGGCAAATTAACACGAGAGATCAATCTACATGAAGCAGTCTATGATACGAATCCTGATATCAAAGCTGTATTACATGCTCACGCACCGAATGCCATGTTCTGGGCAACTTCCGGTTTAGATATGCCAAACTTAACGGAAGCCACGCAAAAAGTTGGCTATGTACCCGTACTTGATTTTGAGCCCAACTGCTCACCAGAGCTAGCTAAATTAGTTTCAAATTATATGAAAAAGGAAGAAGTGAGTCTGCCGAATATGTTATTGCTGAATAGTCACGGCGTATTGATTAGCACGCCAGGTGAAACGGGGATTGAAGCTATTCACAAAGCGTTACAAATTCTCGATACAACAGAATGGAATGCAGAGATTGCATACAAACAAACGCTTTTTCAATCATTAGGTTTATTAGATGGCTACTACTCAAAAGGAAAACAAGTGGGAACATTAAAAGATTTGAAAGAACATACACCGATTTATAATCATCAAGAGATATTTGCTGGTGGAGATTGACAACAAAATACTACTTTACCGAAAAAAACCAGAACTTACTGACTCTGGATCAGGCTTAAAAAACGTCAGTCCTTGAAAGAGAAGTAGGAGGGGGCTGGCGTTTTTATCTATAGACAAGCGAGAAATGAAAAGAAAAAAGACTCCTAACACCATCCGTGTGAGTCAGAAAGGGGTATCCATTAATGGATATCCCAGACTGTCGAAAAACGCCCATCCCTCCATGAGAAAGAAGAGGGATGGGCGTTTTTTTCTATAAAAATGGAAAAAG